>JBIJDQ010000002.1:0-26436 GCA_044344025.1 Rhodoferax sp. | reverse complement strand
GTTGCGCCAAGCCTGGTTGACTTCTAGAATCACGCCCTCATGACTAAGCACCGCGATCTCGGCAGTGACCGAATTGAGGACCGCCTGTTTGAACAACTCGCTGGACTTAAGCACGGTTTGTTGTTGCACCAAGGTGTCAAGAAGGCGGTTGAAGCCACCCACAAGGTAGCCAATTTCATCGCCGCGCACCACCTGTAAGGCCTGGGGTGGCTCGTTTTTGGCCACAAAACCGTCCAGGGTGTTGACCGCCTGCTGCATGGGTGCCAACTGGCGGCGCAGCATGAGCCAGACCAGCGCGCCACACAACAAAATCAGGCCCAGGGCAAAAGGCCAAACCCTTGCGCGCAGGGTGTCGATCAGGGAAAAGGCCTCGGTGGTGCTCAGGGTGACTGAGGCATACCAACGTGCCATGGGAATTTGCTGCACGCTGACCAGTACATCCACACCATGCGGGTTCACTACCCGCTGCGTGCCCTCGTAGCCTTGCGCAAACCGGTCAATCCAGGGGCTGATTCCGGGGCCGGGCAACACCTCCATGACACGCTTTGCATCAGAGGTGGCAAAAATAAGCCTTTGCCCAGCCTCAATCAAAAAGAAATTGCCGGTTTTGCCATAGGGCAAAGCCGTTAACCGAGTCAGAAAGTTGGGCTGGTCCAGCCTGACCACGCCAGCAATGACCCCACCCACCTCGCCTTGGGCGTTGCGAATGGGCACAGCCATGGCAAAAGCGCGTGCAGTGGAATTGTCAAGCTCACGAATGCCGCCAATCACCGCGCGCCCTTCGCCGAGTACGGTGGTCAGTTCTTGTGGTGTCAGCAGCGGGACGGTCAATTCGGGCTGCAAAAACTGCACATCAGCTTTTTGCTGGCCTTTTCTGTCCCAAACCATGACCCCACCGTTGAACATGGTCGGCAAAACCTGCCGGTTGAGCAGAGTAGCCCGCAAACCGTCCGGGTTTTCAAGCGCTACCGGATTGGCCCGGGCCGCTTCGGTTTCAAGCACCTCAAGCCGCTCCTTGAGGCCGCGTGTGACCTCAGCCACCATCAAGGACAAGGCTGAGCGTTGTTGTTCACCCGTGAACCGCTCTATTTCGTCGCGCAGCAGCACCCGGTTGGTAAAAAACGCCAACACCCAAAAACACACCACCACAATGAGCAATGTGAACAGGGTGACCCTGGTTTTAAGCGACTGCGGCTGAACGCGCTGGAGAAACATGGTGCTGGCAGTCGGTGTATGGGAAGGGGCCAAAATCTTGAGCCGCTTTGTTGAAGCCCTTGTCAAGGCAGGGTTTGAAGGCCGCACGAGACAATTCTGACATGATTATCTCCCCTGATGCCTTAAATATCGTCCAGACCCGCTTGATTTGGATCAACCGCTTCCACCAACTGGGGACTGATTTCTTTACGCCGCTTGCGCCACAGCCGTTGAACGCGCCCTATTGGGTGGGCAGCTCTGACGCGGTAGCCCGTCTGCTGGGTTTGCAGGGCGCGCCGTGGCAAACCGATGTGCTGTTACAGGCTCTCAGCGGCAACCAGCCTATCAGCGGAACCCAACCTTTGGCCAGTGTGTACAGCGGTCACCAGTTTGGCCACTGGGCCGGACAACTGGGGGACGGTCGGGCTATTTTGTTGGGTGAAACCAACGGCATGGAGGTGCAGCTCAAGGGTTCAGGGCTCACGCCTTACTCGCGCATGGGCGATGGCCGCGCGGTGTTGCGCAGCAGCATTCGGGAATTTTTGTGCAGCGAGGCCATGCACGGGCTGGGGATTCCAACCACCCGCGCCTTGTGCGTGACGGGCTCTGATGACGATGTGTGGCGCGAGTCGCTGGAAACCGCTGCCGTGGTGACCCGCGCGGCACCCAGCTTTATACGCTTTGGCCACTTTGAGCACTTTGCCGCGCGCAAGCAGTTGGCCCAACTCAAAACCCTCGCCGATTTTGTGATTGACCACCACTACCCTGACTGCCGCACCCTGCCCGGCAACGCTTATGCGCACTTGCTGCGGTGTGTGACCGAGCGCACCGCAATCATGGTGGCACATTGGCAAGCCGTGGGGTTTTGCCATGGCGTCATGAACACTGACAACATGAGCATCTTGGGGCTGACGATGGACTACGGGCCATTTCAGTTTCTGGACGCGTTTGACCCTGGGCACATCTGCAACCACTCGGATCAGGGTGGACGCTATTCCTTTGAAAATCAGCCTTCGGTGGCCAACTGGAACCTCTATTGCCTGGCCCAGGCCTTGATGCCGCTGATTGAAGACCAGCCTCTGGTGTTGCAGGCCCTGAAGCCATTCAAAGCCGTGTTTGATGCCCGGTTGCATCAGTTGATGTGTGTCAAACTGGGCTTACCAGAGGCACCGGACGAGTCAGTTGAAGCTGGTAATGCGCACCGCCAGAACCAGGCACTGTGGATCGAGGTGCTGAAATTGTTGGCACATGACCGGGTTGATTACACGCTGTTTTGGCGCAGACTGGCCCAGTCCCAGGCCACGGGCGACCACACGCCGGTGAGTGACCTGTTTTTGAACCGGCCCGCTTTTGATGCCTGGATGCTACAATATTCAGAGCTAACTATGTCCATTGATAGAGGACTACAGGCTGATTTGATGTTAAAAACCAATCCAAAATACGTTTTGCGCAACTACCTTGGCGAAGAAGCCATCCAAGCCGCCAAAACAAAAAATTTTGAGGTGGTGGCTGATTTACTGAAAGTGTTACAAACCCCCTGCGACGAACACCCTGCGTTTGAGCGCTGGGCGGGTTTTCCGCCGGATTGGGCCACTGGCATTTCCATCAGCTGTAGTTCTTGAACCCGCACTTTTTCACGTTACCACGACACCTGCCAACCATGCCTTACCCCATCACTAAAACCGACGCCGAGTGGCGAGCCCTGCTGGGCGAAAAAGTCGCTGAATCCAACGCCTTTGCCGTCACACGACAGGCTGCCACCGAGCGCCCCTTCAGTGGCAAATACGAGGCCCATTGGGCTGACGGCAGCTACCACTGCGTGTGCTGTGGCAACAAGCTGTTTGATGCCGATACCAAGTTTGATGCCCATTGCGGCTGGCCAAGTTTTTCATTGGCCGTGCCAGGCGCCATCACCGAGATCACCGACCGCAGCCACGGCATGGCCCGGGTCGAGACGGTCTGTGCACAATGTGGCGCCCACTTGGGTCATGTGTTTGAAGATGGCCCGACCCCGACCGGTTTGCGCTACTGCATGAACTCGGCTTCGTTAAACTTCACCCCCACATGAAAATACTCATCGACTTCTTTCCCATACTGCTTTTTTTTGGTGCCTACAAGGTGTACGACATCTACATTGGCACCGGAGTGCTAATGGCCGCCACCGTGCTGCAAATGGCGCTGATTTACGGCATTGACCGCAAACTTCAGGTTATGCACAAGGTCACCCTGGTGCTGATCCTGGTGTTTGGCACACTGACGCTGGTGCTGCATGACGACCGTTTCATCAAGTGGAAACCCACCGTGCTTTACGCCGCCATGGCCGTTGCGCTGGCGGTTGCCGTATGGATCTACAAAAAGAATTTCTTGAAAATGCTACTGGGCAGCCAGATGACCCTGCCTGAGCCGGTGTGGATGCGCCTGAATATGGTGTGGGTGGTTTACAGCGTTTTCATGGCCCTGATCAATGCTTATGTGGCGGCGTACTACAGCACCGAGGCTTGGGTTAACTTCAAGCTTTGGGGTTATGCCTTTCCCCTGGTCTTTATTGTGGGCCAGGGTTTCTATATTTCGCGTTACCTGACTGCCGACGACGAGCCCAAAACACCCGCACCATGACCCAAGCCCCCACCGCGCACCTGTTGCAACAGCGCCTGCAAGAAGTCCTGCAACCCCAGAGCCTGGAGGTAATTGACGAGAGCCACCAGCACCACGGTCATGCGGGGGCCAATGGCACCGGTTTTGGCACCCATTTCAGGGTGCGCATCACTGCTGTGGCTTTTGTGGGGAAGTCGCTCGTGGCACGGCATAGGCTTGTGTATGATGCGCTCCAAGATTTCTTGGATCAAGGTCTGCACGCGCTGGCCATTGAAGCCCAAATACCTGTAGCCTGACGGCTGCGGGGCGAAACCCCAAACCCAAACTTTTTTGAACCGCAGGAAATTTGCATGAAAAACAAACTTGTGTCGAGCATTGCCCTGGTCGCCCTGATGGGCGGCCTTTCTTCTGGGGCAAACGCCCAAAATGTGGCCATCGTCAACGGCAAGGCCGTGCCATTGGCCCGTGTCGAGGCGCTGGCCCAGCAAGTGGCCCGATCAGGCCGCCAGGTCACCCCTGAAATGCAGCAACAAATCAAGGACGAGGTCATCGCCCGTGAAATCTTCATCCAGGAAGCCCAAAAAATGGGTCTTGACACTTCTGAAGACTTCAAGACCCAAATGGATCTGGCGCGCCAGACGATCTTGATTCGTGAATTGTTCGGTAATTACCAAAAAACCCACGCCGTCACTGACGAGGAAATAAAAGCCGAATACGACAAGTTTGCCTCAGCCAACAGTGCCAAGGAGTACCGCGCACGCCACATTCTGGTTGAAAAAGAGGCCGATGCCAAAGCCATCATTGCCCAGCTGAAAAAAGGCGGCAAATTTGACGAGATCGCCAAAAAGTCAAGCAAAGATCCAGGGTCTGGTGCCAAGGGTGGCGACCTCGATTGGGCACCGGCTGGAAATTATGTAGCCGAGTTTTCAACAGCGCTCACAGCGCTGACCAAAGGCAAAATGACCGAAACTCCGGTGAAGTCGCAGTTTGGTTACCACGTGATCCGCCTGGACGACGTGCGTGATGCTCAGTTGCCCAAACTCGAAGATGTCAAACCCCAGGTGTCGCAGCAACTGCAACAACAAAAATTGGCCAAGTACCAGGACGAATTGCGCGCAAAGGCCAAGATCGAATAAGACTCTGACGAGCAGCATGACCGGGGCAGCCAACAGTATTTGTGCCCCTGCCAGTTTGAGGAAAAATAAATTTGCTGCATTGCAGCAAAAAATGCTTGCACTAGATCGGGAAAACCCTATAATTCAAATCATGCTGCACTGCAACATAGTTTGGGTTTACTCCCAGGTTCGGAGCAGATACGATTTTATTTAACCTCACGGAGAATTAATTATGCTGACCGTCGAACAAGTCCTCGCCTCTCAAAAAGCCAACGTCGAAACCCTTTTGGGCCTGACTTCAAAAGCCTTTGAAGGCGTTGAAAAAATCATCGAACTGAACCTGAGCGCATCCAAAGCTGCTCTGAGCGAATCAGGCGAAAACGCAAAAGCCATGCTGAGCGTGAAAGACGCGCAAGAACTGATGGCTCTGCAATCCAGTCTGCTGCAGCCTTTGGCAGAAAAGACTGCTGCCTACAGCCGTCACCTGTACGAAATCGCGACCGGCACGACCAGCGAGTTCACCAAGGCCTTGGAAGCCCAAGCTGCTGACGTACAACAAAAGTTTGCCGGTATGGTTGAGTCTGCCGCCGCAAATGCCCCAGCTGGCTCTGAAACCGCTGTGTCTGTCATGAAGAATGCCGTGGCTGCTGCCAACAACGCGCTTGAGTCTGTGCAAAAAGCCGTCAAGCAAGCCACTGATGTGGCTGAGTCAAACTTCAATGCCATGGCCAACACCACAGCAACAGCCGCCAAGCCAGCCGCAAAAAAACGCTAATTTGAAAAAGTCACCTCAAACCGCCCGAGAAATCGTCCAATTGAGGTGACTGACTCTAAAACTCAAGGGGAAACCCTGAGATACTTAACTCCATTACCGATTTTCGAAACCTCTGGTTTCTGCAAGTTGTCTCCTCGGGTCCTTTCGAAACCTTCAGGTTCAGGGATCCCTTAAGGGTTGATCGCAAGATCAGCCCTTTTTTTTGACCTCAAATTACTTGGACTTGGCCAGTAAGACACTGCGCAACTTGCCAATTCCGGACACCATGGCTTGTCTGCCGGCCGCGATGGCCTGCGCCCGTGATGTAAAACTGGCACTGGACAAGCCGTCAAGTACCGGCTTGATCACCAAGTCGGCCTCACGCAGTTCAAAGGCATTGATGCTTTTCCCCATGATAGAGAAGGTTTGCATCAAAATCTGAAAAGTGTCCAGGGCAGAACTGCCTTGTGGCGCACCAGAAATATCGATGGCGATCACCACTTGCGCGCCCATTTGACGTGCGAACAGGACCGGCACCGGTGACACCAGGCCACCATCCACATACTCGCGCCCAGCAATCTGTACCGGCTGAAACACTGCCGGTATGGCGCTTGATGCCCGCACTGCGGTGGCCACGTCACCTCTTTGAAAAAGAATGCCCAAACCACTGTGCAAATCAGTCGCCACCACGCCCAGAGGTAACGGCAAGTCCTGAATTTGCCGCCCTCCAACCTGGACACTGATAAACCTTGCCAATGCCTCACCCTTGAAAACACCGGGCTTGAAAAATGGCAGGCGCCAATCGGAAAATGAGGCTTCGTCCATGGCCTCGGCCACCTTTTGCAACTCTTTTCCATTTTTCCCACTGGCATAGAGCGCTGCCACCACGCTGCCCGCAGAAGTGCCCACCACCATGTCAGGCCGAATGCCGGCCTCTTCCAAGGCCTGAATCACACCAATATGTGCAAATCCTCGTGCCGCACCACCGCCAAGAACAAGCGCAATGGTGGGTTGCCGAGTTGGGGCCGTTGGCACTGCGCTAGGGCTATCAGGGGCAATGGGTTGCGTGGGTAGATTGGTGCAGCCAGCCAGAACAAGCAGTGCCACCAGTGTGAGTTGGCGATATGCCGGAAGTTGATTTTTCATTTAATAAGAATGATTCGCATTTGTGTTAGACTGCATTACATCGAAATAACCGATCCAATGCCAATGAACTTTTTCAAACTCACCGCAAGTTGCTTGCTGGCCGCATTGTCCTGCACCACATTTGCAGCCGACAACGAACTCAATATTTATTCGGCCAGGCATTACCCTACCGACGCGGCTCTCTATGGAGGCTTCACTAAAGCCACCGGCATAAAAATCAACCGGGTTGACGCTGACGATGCAGGGATTATTGCTCGGCTGAAGGCCGAGGGCGCAGCTTCCCCAGCCGATGTCATCTTGCTGGTTGACGCGTCCCGCCTGTGGCGAGGTGAAATTGAAGGGCTTTTTCAGCCCATTAACTCGAAACTTCTCAACGATGCGATCCCCGAGAAGTTCCGGGCAAAAGCCGATGTGGCGGGTAAAACACCGTGGTTTGGCTTTTCAACGCGTGCCCGCGTCATTGTTTACAACAAAACCAGTGTCAACCCGCAAGATGTGAGCACCTATGAGTCATTGGCAGACCCCAAAAACAAGGGCAAACTGTGTATCCGTTCAGGCTCGCACCCCTACAACCTGTCCTTGTTTGGCTCGGTCATGGAGCATCTGGGCGAAAAACCAACTGAGCAATGGCTCAAAGGCATGGTCACCAACATGGCACGCTCGCCCAAGGGTGGAGACACTGATCAAATCAAGGCCACAGCATCTGGCGAATGCGCCATTGCAGTCACCAACACCTATTACCTGGCGCGCTTGATGCGCTCCGCCAACGCAGACGACAAAGCCGTGATGGAGAAGGTTGGCGTGGTGTTTCCTAACCAAGCCAGTTGGGGAACCCATGTGAATATTGCGGGTGGTGCAGTAGCCAAACACGCACCCAACAATACCAATGCCATCAAGTTCCTAGAATACCTGGCCAGTCCAACCGCACAGAATCACTTTGCTGACGGCAACAACGAGTGGCCTGTTGCGCGTGGCGTGCAGATCAACAATCCGGCTCTGCAAGCCATGACTGGGGGCAGTTTCAAAAGTGAAACGGTCCCGATCAGTGTGGTGGGCATGAACCAAGTCAAGGTCCAGCAGTTGTTAGACCGTGCGGGTTTCCGGTAATGCGCCGGAGTAAAACCACCATGGCAATCGCATTTACCTTGGCCCTAATGCTTGTGGCAGTTGGGCAAGCCGGTTTTCTGGCCGGCACGCAACCCGACAACCTTGGTGTACATGGAAGCCGCTTGGCTGCACCTGCATTGACCCCAAACAGCGTTAGCAGCCAGTCCCGGCTTTACCCCGACAACCCGCAAAGCCAAGCGGCCTACATTGAGCCGTTGGCTTTCAAGGGTGAGCCCGGCGCGGCCATGGCGCGTTTGGCCGCCGTACTGGTCCAGACAGGGGGCACCGTGTTGGTTGAGCAACAGGAAAACTACCTCTATGCGCAGTCGAGCACAAGTGTGCTGAAATTCACAGACGATGTGGAGTTCTGGCTGGACCCTGCGGCAGGGGTGATCCACATGCGGTCAGCCAGCCGTTTGGGTCACAGTGACTTTGGCTCAAATCGCAAACGCCTGGAAGACATTCGTTTGCGATTTGGCAACTAACTTGCCGTGACTTCCTGAGACTCCGGCTTGGCCTTGCCCTCTTTCTTAGGCAAAGGCTGAATGTCGAGCAAAACTTCGGTCTTGCTTTCGTCTTTGTCGTCGAGGTCCACCGTCAGGCGGCCACCGTCCATCAAGCGACCAAACAACAGCTCGTCTGCCAGGGCCCTGCGGATGGTGTCCTGAATCAGTCGCTGCATCGGGCGGGCGCCCATTAGGGGATCGAACCCCTTCTTTGCCAAGTGCTTGCGCAGTTTGTCGGTGAAGGTCACCTCCACTTTCTTCTCGGCCAACTGGGCTTCGAGTTGCAGCAAGAACTTGTCGACCACCCGCAGAATCACGTTTTCGTCCAGCGCCTTGAAACTCACTATGGCATCCAGTCGATTGCGGAACTCTGGCGTGAACATGCGTTTGATGTCGGCCATTTCATCACCCGCCTCACGCGGGTTGGTAAACCCAATGGTCGCCTTGTTCATGGTCTCGGCACCCGCATTGGTCGTCATGATGATGATCACGTTGCGGAAATCTGCTTTGCGCCCGTTGTTATCGGTCAAAGTACCGTGGTCCATCACCTGCAACAGCACGTTGAAAATGGCCGGGTGCGCTTTCTCGATCTCATCAAGCAGCAACACACAATGCGGCTTTTTGGTGATGGCTTCTGTCAACAAGCCGCCTTGGTCGAAGCCCACATAACCTGGAGGCGCTCCTATCAAGCGGCTCACCGCATGCTGCTCCATGTACTCACTCATGTCGAAGCGAATCAGCTCGATACCCATGATGTAGGCCAATTGCTTGGCGGCTTCGGTCTTGCCCACACCGGTTGGGCCACTGAACAAAAACGAGCCAATCGGTTTGTCACCCTTGCCTAAACCTGAGCGCGCCATCTTGACGCTGGAGGCCAACATGTCAATCGCTTTGTCCTGTCCAAACACCACGTTGCGCAAATCGCGTTCCAATGTTTTCAGCTTGCCGCGATCGTCGTTGGACACATTGGCGGGTGGAATACGGGCAATTTTGGCCACGATGTCTTCCACCTCGGCCTTGGTGATGATTTTCTTGCGCTTACTTGGGGCCAGTATGCGTTGGGCGGCACCCGCCTCGTCAATCACATCAATCGCCTTGTCAGGCAAATGGCGGTCATTGATGTACTTGGCGCTCAACTCGGCCGCCGCTTGCAAGGCAGCCACAGCGTACTTCACGTTGTGGTGCTCTTCAAAACGAGATTTGAGTCCTTTGAGAATTTCAACCGTCTGCTCCACCGTTGGCTCCAGCACGTCGATTTTCTGAAAACGTCGACTCAATGCCGCGTCTTTCTCAAAAATGCCTCTGTACTCGGTGAAAGTGGTGGCACCAATGCACTTGATCGCACCGGAACTGAGCGCTGGTTTGAGCAAATTGGACGCATCCAGGGTGCCGCCCGAGGCCGCACCGGCGCCAATCAGGGTGTGAATCTCGTCAATGAACAAAATCGTGTTGGGCTTGTCCTTGATCGCCTTCAAAACACCTTTAAGGCGCTGCTCGAAGTCACCTCGGTACTTGGTACCGGCCAGCAAGGCGCCCATGTCGAGTGAATAGACCGTGGACTCAGCCAAAATTTCGGGCACGTCTTTTTGCGTGATGCGCCATGCCAAACCCTCGGCAATGGCAGTTTTACCTACACCGGCTTCGCCCACCAACAATGGGTTGTTTTTGCGGCGGCGGCACAGGATTTGGATCACCCGCTCAACCTCGTACTCACGCCCAATCAAGGGGTCAATCTTGCCATCTTTAGCCAACTGGTTCAGGTTCTGGGTGTACAGGTCGAGCGGCGAAGACTTTTCATTTTTATCTGAACTGCCATCGTCTGCCTCAGGCTGGGCTTCGCCAGACTTGGCAGGCTCGGGCGGGTCAGTCTTCTTGATGCCATGGGCAATGAAGTTCACCACATCCAGCCGCGTCACACCTTGCTGGTGCAGGTAGTAAACCGCGTGCGAGTCCTTCTCACCAAAGATCGCCACCAGCACATTGGCCCCGGTAACTTCTTTTTTGCCACTGCCAGTGGACTGCACGTGCATGATGGCACGTTGAATCACGCGCTGAAAACCTAACGTGGGTTGGGTGTCTACATCGTCAGAGCCCGACACTTGCGGCGTGTTGTCCTTGATGAAGGTGACCAACGACTTACGAAGGTCGTCAATGCTGGCGGAACAGGCCCGCAAAACCTCGGCCGCGCTGGGGTTGTCCAGCAGGGCCAGCAACAAATGCTCCACAGTGATGAATTCATGGCGCTGTTGACGCGCCTCGACAAACGCCATGTGAAGGCTGACTTCCAATTCTTGGGCAATCATGTGAATCCTTTAATAGCTTTGTTTGAGAAGTTAACTGTAATCGGATTCCGAATTCAGTTCATGGAAAAAGGTTTCAAAAGGGTCAAGGTTCCAAGGGTTCACTCACACATTGCAGTGGATGACCGGCCTTATTGGCTGCATCCAGCACTTGGTCTACTTTGGTCGCCGCCACATCCCTTGAATAAACGCCACAGACGGCCCGGCCATCCAGGTGAATTTTTAGCATGATTTGGGTCGCCGTTTCAAGGTCTTTGCTAAAGAACTCCTGTATCACGATGACCACAAACTCCATCGGTGTGTAGTCGTCGTTGAGCATGATCACCTGGTACATCGACGGTGGGCGGGTCTTTTGGGTGCGGCGCTCAAGCACCACGGTGCCATCGCTGTCGCCCTCAACCACTCGCGGTGGCTTTGGAAGGTTGATTTTGGGTGTTTTTGTAGCCATGAAAACATTCTATCGGGTGACTCACGCCCACCTCCAGGCAAGGACTTGAGGCTGTTTTTTGCCTTTTCAAGGCTGACCGGGTTCTTTTGACAACATCTGCCGCTCATGGGCCATCCACAGCACAACATTTGCCGGGTCATGAAAAGTGCGAACCCTGTCAAAAGCAGTTTGTGCGTCGGGGTAAACGCGGCGCAAAAGGTTCAGCCACTGTTTGAGGCGTCCGGTCTGCTGTCCCTTGTCAAGGTGCGCCACCACCAATTGCCAAAATTGTTCCATCAAGCCAAACAGTTGTGGCCAGCTTAAAGCTACGGGCGTGGGGTATTGCCCATCAGACGCGCGAATTGCTTGCGCCAACACCGGGTTGGCCACCATGCCACGCCCTAACATCAGGCTTGTGCAGCCCGACACCTCGCGGCAACGCATCGCATCGGCCACCGTCCAGATTTCGCCGTTGGCCACTAGCGGCAGGCTCACCACTTTACGAATGTCTGCAATTCGCTCCCAATACGCGGGGGGCCGATAACCGTCAGTTTTGGTCCGGGCATGCACCACCAACTCACATGCGCCACCGGCTTCAATGGCTAAAGCGCAGTCCTCAGCGCGGGTGTCATCGTTCAAGCCCAGGCGCATTTTGGCTGACACGGCCTGGTGCAGGGGCACAGCCCGGCGCACGGCCTGCACAATTTTGAACAGAAGTTCAGGCTCATCGAGCAAGGCCGAGCCGCCCCGGTGTCGGTTAACCACGGGCGATGGGCAACCAAAATTGAGGTCCACGCCATCGGCACCCAACGCGGTGACCCGAGCAGCGTTTTCTGCCAGACACACCGGGTCAGAACCTAGAAGCTGCGGACGCACCGGCACACCGGCAGCGGTTTTTCCACCCTGCAGCAACTCAGGCACATCTCGAAAAAAAACCCGCTCCGGCAACAAGGTATTGGTGATGCGAATGAATTCTGACACACATCGGTCCACCCCACCGACGCGGGTCAAAACATCGCGCAGCACAAAGTCAAGCAGGCCCTCCATGGGCGCAAGTAACAAAATCATGGTGTTTTTTTGGTTGGGGAGCGGTATTGTGGTGGCAAACTAGGCTTGTTTTTTGATGGGCCGTTGCGCAGTCCCTCTATTTACCAGCAAAAGTTTTCAACAACATTTTGGAGATATCCATGGCCTTTAAAGTGACGATCGATCTGGGCTACGAATTCGCGGTAAAAGCCGACTTTGCCACGGTGTTTGAGGTGCTGAGTGATGTGCCAAAGTCCGCCAGCTTTTTCCCTAAAGTTGACCGATTGGTAGACCTGGGCCAAAACACTTTCCGCTGGGAAATGGCCAAAATTGGCCTGGCGCAGGTCAATCTGCAAACCATTTACGCCTCCAAATACACCTCCAACAAAGCCAAGGGCAGTGTGATCTGGACACCAGTTGAGGGCGAAGGCAATGCCTTGGTGTCGGGCAGCTGGAAAATTGTCGACAAAAAGAAGACCACCCACCTGACACTCAACATCACCGGCGACTTGACACTGCCTTTGCCTGGCCTGATGAAAATGGTGGTCGGCCCTGTGGTGGAAAGTGAGTTTGAAAAAATGGTCGAGCAGTACATCGACAACCTCACAGCCCACTTTGGCGGGGAAGCCTGAGCGACCTCAGTTAAACTCAATCGGTCACTGGGGAGTAGTCGGCTTTTGCAGTTGCAAAAGTGCTTGCGTCAACACACTTGGTCTATCGACCATGGTGCAAGCGGTTTCTAACTTGACAAGACCTTTGACCATGCAGCCTTCGGATTGGCCGGGGGGATGCGTGGTCATTTGTATTGCCCGGCCTTGGAATGTCTCATGGAAGCTCTCTTTATCTCCACCGGGGTTGTCGCACTGGCAGAAATTGGCGACAAAACCCAGCTGCTGGCCTTCATTTTGGCGGCACGCTTCAAAAAACCGGTTCCCATCATTCTCGGCATCCTCTGCGCCACCCTGATCAACCATGGTCTGGCGGGTGCCTTGGGCGCCTGGATCACCTCAGTGGTCAGCCCTGAGGCCATGCGCTGGGCCCTGGGTTTGTCCTTCATCGCCATGGCGATCTGGACGCTGATTCCAGACAAGATTGAAGAAGAAGAAACACAGGTTGCCAAGCAGTTGGGGGTGTTTGGTGCCACCTTTGTCACTTTCTTCCTTGCCGAAATGGGTGACAAAACCCAGATTGCCACCATCGCCCTCGCCGCGCATTACGCGGCACCATTGACGGTGGTGGCGGGCACCACCCTGGGCATGCTGATTGCCGACGTGCCGGCGGTGTTTGTGGGCAACAAATTTGCCGCAAAAATTCCGATGAAGCTGGTGCATTCGATTGCCGCCGGCATTTTTGCCCTGATGGGTGTGCTGACACTGCTACAGGCCGAAAAACTTTTCGCCTGATGAGCAGGTTGGTTTCTCAAATGAAATATTATTGATAGCAGATAATGCTTATCCGACAAGCACTAGAGGGTAAAAAAGCTTATAAAAACCGATTTTTTAGCTTTTGCAGCAGGTGAACCGTCAGCAAAGCCACCCCGCCAGCCACCACACCCACCAGCAAGTTCAAACCCATGGACACCAGTGGCCCGGCAAGCTCCCCGGCGGCCCGGCTGAGCTGTTCAATGCCCTGCCCCACGGTGTGCCAGCCATGGGCCAAAATGCCACCGCCCACCAAAAACATGGCCAGGGTGCCAAGCACCGTCAAGGTTTTCATCAACAACGGTGCCGCCTTGAGCAGGCCGCGCCCAATTCCCTGCTGAAGCGTGGGCAGCACCTGGGTTGGGCGCTGGCTCAGGTACAAGCCCAGGTCGTCAATCTTGACGATGCAAGCCACCAGGCCATAAACACCCACGGTCATCAGCAGGGCCACACCACTCAGCACACTCAGTTGGGTGGTGAACGAACTCGCCGCTACCGTGCCCAGGGTGATGACGATGATCTCGGTGGACAAAATAAAGTCGGTGCGCACCGCACCCTTGATTTTGTCTTTTTCCAGCGCCACCAAGTCCACCGACGCGTCTCTCACCGCCAGCACCAACTGTGCGTGTTCGGTGGCCAATTCGGCCGGACTGTGCAACAACTTGTGCGCCACTTTCTCAAAGCCTTCAAAACACAAAAACAAACCGCCCGCCATCAGCAGCGGTGTGATCGACCAAGGTGCGATGGCATTGAGCAGCAACGCCCCTGGCACCAAAATGACCTTATTCACCAGCGAGCCCTTGCACACAGCCCACACAACTGGCAATTCGCGGTCGGCCTTGACCCCTGAGACTTGTTGGGCGTTCAGCGCCAAGTCATCGCCCAACACACCAGCCGTTTTTTTGGCCGCCACTTTGGTCAACGCCGCCACGTCGTCGAGCACGGTGGCAATATCATCCAGCAATACAAGCAGGCTACTGGCCATGGGGGTTTTCTCCAAAAAAATAGGTGGCTGATACTGCGTCAAATTGTCGTTGATCACTGTGGCATGGCTCACACAAGGCGGTCTAGACATCAAGCGCAGTAACATCTGGCCCAAGTTGTTCCGCTACAAGAAAGAAAATTTATGCATCGTGTTTGTATCAGCAGCACTGGCCTGCACACCCCCTCTGAGATCATCCGCAACGCCGAACTGGTAGAAGCCTTCAACCAATTTGCCGACCTGGACAACGCCGCGCACGCCACCGAGATTGCGGCGGGCACCCGCACCGCTGTGCCCCACTCCAGTGTGGAATTCATCCAGAAAGCGTCTGGCATCCAGCAGCGTTACGTGGTCGAAAAAGCGGGGGTACTGGACCCGACCCGCATGCGCCCACGCCTGACCCCGCGCCCCGATACCGAGATCTCATTGATGGCAGAAATTGCGGTAGCGGCCGCAAAAGATGCCCTGGCCCGCGCTGGCAAACAAGCCACTGATGTGGACGGCGTGATCTGCGCCTGCGCCAATATGCAGCGCGCTTACCCGGCCATGGCGGTCGAGATTCAGACTGCGCTGGGCATCAAGGGATTTGGTTTTGACATGAACGTGGCGTGTTCATCGGCCACCTTTGCCATTGAGATGGCGGTCAACGCTGTCAAATGTGGCTCGGCCCGCGCCGTGTTGGTCGTCAACCCCGAAATTACTTCACCCCACCTAGCCTGGAAAGACCGTGACTGCCACTTTATTTTTGGCGACGTGTGCACCGCCATTCTTGTGGAGCGGCTTGACACCGCCCCCGCAGGTGCGTTTGAAGTGCTGGGCACCAAATTGCAGACCACGTTTTCCAACAACATCCGCAACAATGCGGGTTTCATGTCGCGCTGCGAAGACCGCGACCCGGATGACCGTGACCAGTTGTTTTACCAGGAGGGGCGCAAAGTGTTCAAAGAGGTATGCCCCATGGCCGCTGAGCACATCAGCAGCCACTTGGCCACGTTTGGCCTGGCACCCAACGCCGTGCGCCGCTTTTGGTTGCACCAGGCCAACTTGGCCATGAATCAGCTGATTGGCCGCAAACTGCTCGGGCGTGATGCCACGTTGGACGATGCGCCAGTGATTCTGAACGAATTTGCCAACACCGCATCGGCCGGCTCCATCATCGCCTTTCACCGCCACCATGACGATTTCAAGGTTGGTGAGGTCGGCGTGATCTGTTCTTTTGGCGCGGGTTACTCGATTGGCAGTGCGGTGTTGCGACGCACCTGATTTAATCAGTGGAGGACAGAGCTGGTTTACCAAGGCTCACTGCGGTCTGTGCCGCAAGGAAGTTACGATAAATCGCGCTTGAAGCGAATCTCTTCAATGCGGGTCAAGCCAATCAGCACGGTTTTGATGCTGGTCATCTCGCGCTTGAACCCGGCCATGTCAAAAAAGCGCAAGGCACGCTCGTAGCCCAACGGCACCCAGGCGGTGACCTTGGTGCAGCCCTCTTCCATCAGGCCTTCGCGGGCACCATCCCACAGCGCCAGCCCAATGCCTTGTCCCCAATGGCTGGGGCGGGCAAACAGCGCCCAGATTTCACCCATGGTGGCTGGTGTTTTGGGGTCGCGTGAACGGTCAAATCCGACAAAACCCACCACCTCGCCGCACGCCACTGCCACCAGCACTTGCGGGTCACCGTACTCAATGGCTTCACGCCAGTAGGCCTGGCTTTTTTTCAGGCTGTCGAACTCCGGCATGGGTTCTCCGGGAAACTGTGCCTTGAAGGCAGCTTGGGCGGCACTAGCCTGAATCTGTGCAATGGCTTGGGCATCACGCTCTTTGGCGGGCCGAACTTCAATCTGGGCAAAAGAATCTGTCATGCAAAAAGAAGCCGGGCGCTAACCCGGCATGTTTCAAAAAAGAGAGGTGGATTGTCGCAGGACAGGTGTACGCACCGGGTTGCGACCTGCGCCGCGACAAAAAATTTGACCAAATCGCCCTCTGGTGCTTGTCCATAGGGCATGGGTAGCTATCTATTTAATAGCTGTAAACACCCTGCCCGGTCTTGCGACCCAGGCGGCCAGCAGCCACCATTTCTTTCAGCAGCGGGCATGGACGGTATTTGCTGTCGGCATATTCGCTCACATACACGTCCATCACCGCCAGACACACATCCAGGCCAATCATGTCGGCCAGTGCAAGCGGACCAATCGGCTGGTTGCAGCCCAACTTCATGCCCGCGTCGATGTCTTCCGGTGTGGCCAGGCCCTCAGCCAGCACAAAAAAGGCCTCGTTGATCATGGGCACCAAAATGCGGTTCACCACAAAACCAGGGGCGTTTTTGACCGTGATGGGGGTTTTGCCCAAGGCGGTGGCCATGGCGTGCACCGCGTCGTGGGTGACATCACTGGTTTGCAGGCCACGAATGATCTCCACCAACGCCATCATCGGCACAGGGTTGAAAAAATGCATGCCAATAAAGCGGTCTGCGCGTGCCGTCACGGCGGCCAACTTGGTGATGGAGATTGACGAGGTGTTGGTGGCCACAATCACCTCAGGAGCCAGCAACGCATCAAGCTGCTTGACAATTTTGACCTTCAGGTCGTAGTTTTCGGTTGCGGCTTCAATCACCAACTGAGCACCTTTAAGGTCGTCATAACTGGTGCTGCCCTTGATGCGGGCCATGGCGGCGGCTTTTGCGTCTAGGGTGATTTTTTCTTTCTTCACCAAGCGGTCCAAGCTGCCTGACACGGTGGCAATGCCCTTGGCTACTGCGGCATCTGATATATCAACCATGACCACGTTGATGCCCGATACCGCACATGCTTGCGCAATGCCGTTGCCCATGGTGCCCGCGCCAACGATACCTACAGTGGTGATGCTCATTTTGAAAACTCCATTAAGAAAAAAAACAGCACATTATGGTAGCGGCTTAAACCATCTCAAACCCTGACACTTGCCTTGGTGCGAGGTGTTACGCTAACCGTTTATCGCCCATCACATCTCTGAACTCTCATGAACACCCGTAAATCCCTTGACGGCCTTGCCGTGGCCTTGATGCTGGTTCTGTGCCTGATCTGGGGCTTGCAACAAAGCGTCCTTAAACTGGCCGCGCCCGACATGGCCCCCATCTTGCAAATTGCCCTTCGCTCAGGCATTGCCGCGCTGCTGGTGGGGGTTCTGATGCTCTGGCGCAAAGAACGTATCACGTTTACCGACGGTACTTGGTACCCCGGTTTGGGGGTGGGTGTCTTGTTTGCCCTGGAATTCTTGCTTGTGGGTCAGGGGATTCGTTTTACAACTGCCTCACACGTGGTGGTTTTTTTGTACACCGCACCCATTTTTGTGGCCCTGGGTCTGCACTTTAAATTGCCATCTGAGCGACTCAGTGCAATTCAATGGACAGGTATCGCGCTGGCTTTTTCGGGGGTGATCGTGACGTTTTTGGTACGAAACCCACATACCGGGGCGGGGCAACCAGTGAACATGTTGTTGGGGGATTTTTTGGCGCTTTTGGGTGGCGTGGCCTGGGGTGCGACCACCGTGGTGGTGCGTTGCACCAGCCTGGCACGGGCTTCTGCCTCACAAACCTTGTTGTACCAACTGGTGGCAGCGTTTGTGTTGCTGGTGGCCGCCACTTTTGCGCTGGGGCAAACCGCCGTCAACGCTACACCATTGATGTGGGGCAGCCTGGTGTTTCAGTCACTGATCGTCTCTTTTGCCAGCTTTTTGGTGTGGTTCTGGCTGCTGAAACATTACTTGGCCTCAGAACTGGGTGTCTTCTCTTTTTTGACGCCACTGTTTGGGGTCGGGTTTGGGGTCTGGCTGCTGGATGAACCAATAGAGTCCAGTTTTTTACTTGGCGCGTTGCTGGTTGTGGCCGGGGTAATTTTGGTCAGTAGCCATGGATGGCTCATGCAGAGGCTAGCCCGGTCCAGCGGTGCAGCGTGACACAGCGACCAACCTTCTGTTTCGCGCGCAGCCCTTGCGTTGCGTCCATAAACATCCTCGATGTCTGCCCTACCGATCGCTTCTTGGCAACGCAGTGTTGGCCGGGACAGTTCATGGCGCACTTTCCTGAACGGCCACTATGGATCCTTCAAACAGAAGTATCTTGAGTTCGGGCAATATGAGCCAAACCGGCGTTCAATCGAATATACAAAGCAACGAAAGATTTCGCTTGCGCAATTAGAGCCAAAAAAATAAAGTCAGGAGCACCATCAGCACATGGCAATCGAACTTTCATCAGAATCCCGCAAGCAGGCTGTTGCTTCCATCGAGCGCTATTTTTTGGAAACAAAAGGGGAGAAGATTGGCAACATCGCGGCCGCAGGTCTTCTCACCTTTTTCCTTGAAGAGGTTGGTCCCGTTGTTTACAACAAAGCCGTCGCTGATGCCCAAGAACGTATTCAAATGCGAGCTGCTGAACTTGATATCGAAATCCATGAAGCCGAGTGGCAGTACTGGCGAAAAATTGATGCCAAAAAGGTTCGCAAATAGGCGCGGCTTCAACCTGAACTTGCTTGCAAAAAGCAGGTCAGAGCATTGCCAATCCAGGCCAATTAGGAGCGCTGCCATGCGAGTATTCATTTTGAGTTCAATGGTGCTGTCGGTGCTGACCGCCTGCAGCAGTTACGCGCCACCGATGAACTTGACCGGGGTCACCAGAGATGCGCTTGTCGCCAAAATGGGAACGCCAGATATGCAGCGGCAGACGGCCACTGGTACCCGCCTCGAGTTTCCAAGAGGTCCTGCAGGCCATCACACTTGGTTTGTCTATCTGGATGCGACTGGTCACGCCACCCATTCCGAGCAGGTGTTGACCGAGCCGAACTTTAATCAAATTGCACCGGGCATGGCTCAGGACGAGGTACGTCAGCGACTAGGCCGGCCCAGTGACGTCCAAGGGCTAGGGCGCGCACGCGGCGTAGTGTGGAGCTATCGTTACGAAAACCACTTCTGCCAATGGTTTCAGGTGGAAATGTCACAGGAGCAGCAGGTCAGGTCGGCGGGCTACGGGCAGCCACCAGAATGCATGGGGCATGACGATGTCGTCGTTCCATGACTGGAATTCGATTTGTCTGCCACCCAAATCGCTAGGGGCATCGAATTAGGCTTGGACGGTCTGAGGTTCGCCCTCGAAAAGCTCAAAACAACTGCCACGCCTTTTGATTAAAGGTTCAATCTTATGACCAGCCACTATCATTGATTGATGACCGACCTCCACCGCTCGATTTCCGCTGCATCACCCGTTTTGTGGACAAACCCGCTTCGCGCTAGTGTGACCGGACACCCTTTGCCGGACCAATTTGATGACAAACCCATTGGGGTGTTGGCCATACAAGCGGCACAAGAACGATTCCAGCGGTTCGCCCCTCTGCTAGCCATCCTGTTTCCAGAGTTGGCGCACTCAAAAGGGCAAATTGAATCCGACTTGCTACCGATTGCAGCCATGCAAGAGGCGCTTGGACTGCCGCTCGACCAAGGCAAGCTCTGGCTCAAAGCTGACCACAGTCTTCCTGTGGCGGGTTCAGTCAAAGCGCGCGGCGGGTTTCATGAGGTGTTGGAATTTGCTGAAAATATTGCCCGCCAGCACGAACTCATCCAACCTGATGGTGACCACCTCTGCTTGAGTCAACCCAGCGCACGCGGTGTCTTTGCACAATACCAAATTGCGGTGGGCTCTACGGGCAACCTTGGCATGAGCATTGGCGTGATGGCAGCGGCCTTGAGTTTTCGGGCCGTGGTGCACATGTCCAGCGAGGCCAAAGGGTGGAAGAAGGAACGCCTTCGGCGCAAAGGTGTCGAGGTTGTCGAACACCCTGGGGATTACGAGCAAGCCGTCAGCCAGGGGCGTCAGCTCGCACTGGCTGACCCGCTATGCCATTTCGTTGATGATGAGCGCTCGACCTCCCTCTTTCTGGGTTACGGAGCTTGTGCCGCCCATCTGCAAAAGCAGTTGATGGCGCAAGGTGTCACCGTGGATGCCGCACACCCACTTCTTGTTTACATCCCCTGCGGGGTCGGTGGCGCCCCTGCTGGCATCGCTTGGGGACTGCACCATGTTTTTGGAAACAATGCCCATTGTTACTTTGCAGAGCCCGTGCAGTCGCCGTGTTTTTTGGTTCAAATGTTGGCCACCGACGGAAATCACCCCTCGGTCTACGACTATGGTTTGACCAATCGCACCGAGGCTGACGGACTGGCGGTGCCACGGGCCTCTGTGCTTGCCACTGAGACGATGCAATCGGTGGTGGCTGGTGTCTTCACAGTTGAGGATGCCACTTTGTTCAAGCACCTGAAACTTTTGCAGGCAACCCAAGGTCTGCGTATCGAGCCTTCTGCAGCTGCAGGTTTTAGTGGACCCCTTTGGCTGCAAAATGATATTCTGGCCTGTCCGGGTGCCATCCACCTTATCTGGATGACAGGTGGTTCATTGGTGCCGGATGCGGAGTATCAGAAATTTATGGACTGGTCACCAGCAAGCTGACCAGACCAGGTTTTGATGGCGTGCCTGTTTATTTTGAAGGGAGCACTTTGATGCCTGCTGCTGAACCGAATGCTCTTTGTGCCGACCAATCTACCGCCAAGTTATTGGCCATTGTGTCCGTTGAACACGCTGATCGGGTCAGGTGTGGACAACCCACCTGTGGGCACTCTGTTTATCGCCGGATTCATGTGGTCAAGGAAAACGGCAAGTTGATGGTGCTTGGCTCAACTTGCTTTGTAAAACGGTACGGGGGTGATGCCGCCTTGGGTTCGGCGCGGTTTGGTGGCGGTGAAGGCAGACCTTTGACACCAGCAGAGCGAGAGCTCCTTGTGAACAACACGCAGACGCTTCTTGAACAGTTTGAAATGGAGGCAGCCTCCTTAGAGGCTGCAAAGCAAAAGCCGACCTCTCCACCAGTTTTGCAGCCAAGTCCGTTCAGAGCCATTAAACACGCAACAGTCTCGGGGCCTCCCCTTGAGACCCCATGGGAATGGGTCAAGCCGTTGAGTTCAGTGATTTACCTGAAGCTCAAAGACGGGTCTGGCTGGATGCGTGCCCAGCGAAGGGACGACAAGCATTTGTTGGTGCCGTGGCCAGTCTTTGAGGGGTGGGACGAGGCTTTGCCTCCACTTTTTGGTCCAATAGACAGTGCCTGCGGTGGCCACGTTCTTCCTGACGTGATTGCCGCATTGAGGTATTTACGTAATCATGCAGAGTGGGAGACAAAACCGGGTCGATGGAGAGACGTGTTGACTGAAATTGCCAGCAGGACTACAGGCTCCTGACAGTCAAAGTGGCTGCGGCCACTCACCAACCAGGGGTATCAGGGCTTACTGCCCTGAAATCTTACTCACCCCAAGCGACAACATGCGGGCATCAATGCCGTGGCTCATTCCAGGAACGATGTCGACGGTGACTTTTGCACCCAAAGCGTTCAGCTGTCTGGCCGCCGCAAGGCTGTACTTAGCATCAATGACCGCATCTGCTGAACCGTGAATCAAGTTGATGACAGTTGCGGTCGGGGCGACTTTGGGTTCAAGAGCAAAACGACCAGAAAAGCAATCACTCGCCCCGCCAGCGTCGGCTGCAACTGGGTGGACTCCAACGCCATGATGGAGCCTTGGGAAAAACCAACCAAAATCGTCTTGTCTGCGCCAACTCCGGCGAGCTCTTGCCACTGCTTGACAGTTGACTGAAACGACGGCATCACCGCAGCCACCCGAGCTGCTCTGTTGGCCTCAGTGACCCCAGCAACCGAGAACCACTGGCGGCCAGAACCGAAATCCGAAGGCTGGGCGCCATTGACGCTAACCACCATTGCGTGTTTAAGTACCTGTGCAAACTGTTGAGCGACCGGCACCAAGTCTTGTGCATTGGAGCCAACGCCATGGAAAAACAGGACAAGTTGTTGAATGGCGCCAGTTGGTCTCTGTAAGACGATGGCAGAGTCCATGATTTTTTCAGTCTTCTTGATGGGCGGGTGGGAGGCAGCGGCAATGACACCTGCTGAAGGCAGGATGGGCAGAACCAATGCTGCAAACGTTAATGTCAGGTGTCGCCGTTTCATACGCTGGTCGGCGCTAATTTTGAAACCAGTCTTCAACCCCATTGCACGCAACGCATGCTCAACGTGCCAGCTTGAAAGCCCTCATAAACAAACTTCGCGGCCTCACCGCTCTGCGCAGCTCCCAGCGCATACAGCAGAGGCCAATAATGGTCGGGAGCAGGGACCGCCATTTTTGCGCCCGAGTCAAGATTCAGGTAATTCGCCAAGGCTTGGGCATCGTTTGAAATCAATGCTGCTTTGACAGCTGCATCGAAAGACTGAGCCCAGGGCCTGGAGGCCACTTGCCCCGCCGCAGCGCCAAAGTCAAGTGCTCTCAGGTTGTGCGTGACATTCCCACTGGCCAGCACCAGCACGCCCTTGTCTCGAAGCGCGGTCAATGCCTTGCCTACGCCCAGGTGGTACGCACCATCTTTGGCGTAGTCGATGGACACCTGAAAAACCGGAACATCGGCTTTTGGATACATATGGTGCAACACCGACCAAGCGCCATGGTCCAGACCCCAGTCCGTCGATGCCTTTGCCCCTTGTGCCGCCAAAGCCTGGATGGCTTGATTGGCAAATTCTGGCGACCCGGCGACCGGGTACTGCATGTCAAAGAGTGCCTTCGGAAATCCCCCGAAGTCGTGAATGGTCTCGGGACGGAGTTGCACCGCCACTTTGGTCTCATTTGGTGTGAGCCAATGGGCCGACACGACAAGAATGGCGGTTGGGCGCCCGATTGCCTGACCCCACTGGTGCAACATGCGAGTGAAATCATTGTCTTCAATCGCGTTCATCGGGCTGCCATGCGCGACAAAGATGGAGGGCATTCGCTTGGCAGTTTTTTCTGAAGCGGCCTGCGTTAGTTCGTTCACGCTGGAAAGTGCTGCTGATAGGGTTGCGTTCAAAATTTGCCTTCGATTGGGTTGCATGGCTGCTTTATGGCTTGATAAGTGCTTTTAGTTTAGGTCCGAACCATTGAAATCTACACGCCTACATTTGACTATTGAATTCAAATTATTTGAATAATCGAGACTAAGGTCAGGTGGTCGTTGTTCAACGAACGGATTGCATATTGGCCAACTTATGTCGGCCTGCTATCCAAAAAAGCTAAACGCCTGGTGGGAGCTTGGAAGCTATCATTTTTTTGCGGTCAATCCGGCGCCCATCGACAATGAATGTGCCATCGCCAACGGCGTGGACTATGCGCTTCTCCTTGCGGACGGTGGCCGAAATCGACAAGTCAAAAACGTGAGCGACTGATGACTGCTAGCCTGCTTACCGGCAAAGTTGCGTCGAGCGGGCGGACTGTTTTATCCGTATTTTTGCTGTTCGCGCAATCAAATCCAGATTTGCACTAACCCACTCAAAGCGCGTTGGCCAGATGAAGCCAAATTTCATTTCGCCGCAAAAACCAAAGCGTGAAGGGGGCGTTGTATCGTGAATAAACTGCTTCGCCAAACCAAACCAGGTCGGCAGCGCGCAAGGCGTCCTGCAGTTTGGCCAAGTGCCTGTCATTGTTGGCATCCGACCAAAAGCCCGAATAACGAATGACTGCCACTCGGCTGGGTGCGACGTCACGAAGCGTAACTCGCGTGTCCAGTGGCTCTGGTGCGCTTGCCATACTGACTCCCTTGGGCAGAGCGAATTGCACCCGATAGCCTCCCGGAGCGGCTGTTTGGGTGACGGGTGCTGTCATTTCCAACTTAACCGGCTCAACTGCCTGCGTCACCGGCGCGGTCATCGCAAATTTGCGTTCACCCTTGTTCCTGCCAAAGATGTAGCCCGCAAGAATCGGAAAGGCGAGGTTCCCAGCTTTGGCGGCGGGCCCGGGCACTACGACCTCGGCGACGGCGTAGGTGTCGTACTGGCGCACCTCGATGTCCTCAAGTTTCTGAATAACTTTGTAACCGGAGTCTTCTGTTGCGTTGCTGGTCATTGGAAATACGAACAAGATGAGGCAGTGCAGCACGAGTGGTGACGCCGAACCACATCCGTTGATAGGTCCGCACGCTGCACCGGGTCAGGCAGTCCATCTTCATGTTCGGTGGTCCGGATGGTTGTGGGATTGCAGTATGGGGTACTCATGAACGATTGAACGTGCGGCAGCGGACATGAACCGCTCCATCTCGATATTCCGGCGCCTCTCGTTGTCCTGGAACGACTATCGCATGTCTGGAGACGCTCTCGCATCGCCATTGGGTCTAAGCGATGCTTTCATCGGATTTGGCGTACTGAAAATGAAAGGCCTGAATTCAGCCGTCAGGAGTATTCGCTCGCTGTCCAGCGGATGTCGGTCCATCGCACCATTGCGACCAAAGATGGCGTGTCCAACTTTGCACTCCAGTTGGCCATAGCCATGGACGAACGGACCCGGCCTGTTCCGGCCGGCCATCTGGCGCTTTCAGGCAACTGCAACGCATGCAAGTTTGGCGAATCGCGGGACAGGGTCTCATGACAGTTCAAAGACGACCTTTGTGGGGCGGTCGACCCTGAGCATGTCCCCAACGTTGATGTATTTGTCGCGCGTGAGTTTAGCTTGCCGCCCAGCCCAATAGAGGTGCGGCCAAGGGCCGGTGCGACCAACTTGCGCGGTGTGCCCCGATGAGCCAACTCGCGCTGACAAACGGACTCCCGATAATCAAGGCGTGGGAGTGCCAACCGGCCCGCGCCGTGACTGCGACTGATTACTGCCGCCCACGTGCGCTTCGCGGTCGCTTCGGCTGTCCGGCGTACGCCTACCCTGATTCAACTGCGTGGGCGCTTGCTCGCCGAGCTTGTTGGTGTCGTTTCCAACTTTGCCGGTTTGAGGTGACTGTTTGTCACGTGGGTTTTGTTTGCTCGTCATGGTGGTTACCTTGTTAAGTGGCTCGTTGAGATTGCATGCACAGCAGGACGGCGCTGCCCCGTTTAATTGTTAGGCGTCTCTGTTTCTTCAAATTCAGGGCCTTGCGGACTAGTAATTCCCACCCGTTAACGGCGGATGCCAATGCGCGGGAAACGAGACAGGTGGTCCAGCAATGGGAGAACCAATGGTCGATGCTTTGGGGGTGTGGCTCATGGTTTTGTGCTCTGGTCTGAAACGGGCGCCTTCGAACATCATTTAACTTGCCTGGGTGGCTGCTTCCAGTCGTCCGGTCTCAGCCCAGTGGCAATTGCAGGTCGAGTCAAGTTGATGCTTCAAGGCAGCAGCGCAATCGCGCAAGGCATCGCAATCTGAGCACTCAGCGATTTCTATGAAATGGGCGGCGTACGTCGAGTCTTTGTGTAGGCGCGACGTGTCAATCCACCACCCAAGTCCTGACAACAGCCACTTGAAATTGACTTCGTCCAACAGTGCCACTCGTTCATCGGGCCGCAGCACGGCACAACAAGTTTCCTCCGTCATCTGTTGAATTTGTATCATATTGACTCCAGCGTGTGTATCCGAGATGAGGCAACAACGTTTGCTTCAAAGTTTGCGCCAGCCAAGTCCTGGCCATACAGGCGAAGGGGGGCATTTTCGGTGACTTCGGGCAGTGCCCTTGCGCGAGCCGAAGACGGGGGTGCTGCGGTGATGATGACTACTGTGCCGACCAAGTACACGATGCCGTTCATAAGTTGCCTCAGTATTCAGGGTTGATAGAAATTCACGGGCCGGATTTGGGGGCTGAGTGCAAATTCACCGCTCGAGCTCCTATTGCACCGCTCCTGCACAAGGCTGTCGGTCTGCCAACGAACTGATGGCAGATATACCCAAGAGCAGGCCATTCCCGACGATGGAACCGCCTCAGATTGAATTCGAGATGCAGCTGCCGAGAGGTAGCGTCTTTGATTTCAAAGTTCGCCCCTAGGCTTCTGCACAAAAA
>JBIJDQ010000078.1:0-7931 GCA_044344025.1 Rhodoferax sp. | reverse complement strand
AACGGGCAAACCGAATCCACCTGTTTGTCCACCACTTGGGAGCCAATTTGTGTTTTTGGCACCAGCGCCCCGGTCGGACAAGCCTGAACACATTCACCACAGGCGACACAACTGCTGTCCCCCATAGCGTCGTTCAAATCAAACACGATTTGGCTGTGCGAGCCACGCAGCGCATAACCGATCACGTCGTTGACCTGTTCCTCACGGCAGGCGCGCACACATCGCTTGCACTGAATGCAGGCCGCGAGGTTCACGGCCATGGCCGGGTGTGACACATCGGCCTTGGGTGCGTCGCGGCGCAGCGCCTTGAGGGCCGGGCGCACGGACACGTCCATGCGCGCCGCCCAGTCACTGAGTTCGCCGTGCTGACCCACCTGTGTGGCAGTCAGGCCTGTGCCTGGGTCAAGGTCAGCATCGTTCCATTTGTAGCCAAGCTCCGGCATGTCGGAGAGCAGCATCTCCAGCACCATCTTCTGACTCTTGAGGGCGCGGGCGCTGCGGGTTTGCACGTCCATGCCAGGGGTGGCTGTGCGGCAGCAACTCGGTGCCAGCGTTCGTTCACCCTTGATCTCGACCACACAAGCGCGGCAATTGCCGTCGGCGCGTAGGCCGTCCTTGTGGCACAGGTGGGGAATGTGAATGCCGTGGCGTTGGGCAGTTTTGAGAATACTTTCGCCCTCAAAAGCCAGAACGGTGCGCTGGTTGAGTTGAAATTCGATCGTGGCCAAGGGCGCGTTCGCTGCACTGTGGCAGAGGTGACCAGATGCCGCAATGAGGTCTGGCGGCGACATGGCTTCAGGGGCACGCGGCGTGACCATTTACACAATCTCCTGTGCAAAATAGGTTTGCACGCAGCGCACCGGATTGGGCGCGGCTTGGCCCAGGCCACAGATTGAGGCATCGGTCATGACCTGGCTTATGTCTTCCAGGGTGGCGTTGTCCCACACCGGGGCTTGCATCAGTTGGACCGCTTTGGCGGTGCCCACGCGGCACGGGGTGCACTGGCCGCAGCTCTCGGAGGCAAAAAATTGCATCATGTTCAGGGCGGCATCCCGGGCTTTGTCGTGCTGGCTTAGCACGATGACGGCCGCAGAGCCGATAAACCCCCCATGAGGCTGCAAGGTGTCAAAGTCCAAGGGCAGGTTGGCGTGACTTGCTGGAAAGATGCCGCCCGACGCACCCCCCGGTAGGTAGGCGTAAAGGCTGTGGCCATTCAGCATGCCGCCGCAGTACTCGTCAATGAGCTCCTGCAAGGTGATGCCTGCGGGTGCCAGCTTGACGCCGGGGTGCCTGACTCGCCCGCTGACACTGAAGCTGCGCAGCCCTTTGCGCCCATGGCGGCCAAAGCTGCTGAACCAGTTTGGGCCTTTTTCCACAATGTCGCGCACCCAGTACAGGGTCTCGAAGTTGTGAACCAGGGTGGGGTGGCCAAACAGCCCCACTTCGGCCAGGTAGGGCGGGCGCAGGCGGGGCTCACCGCGTTTGCCTTCAAGGCTCTCCACCATGGCCGACTCTTCGCCACACACATAGGCCCCCGCCCCTCGGCGCAGTTCAATGCGCGGCAGCGGGCAGGGTGGGTCGGCCTGCAACTTGGACAATTCCGCTTGCAGCAGGGCGCGACAGCCGTGGTATTCATCCCGCAGGTAGATGTAGCAGGTGTCAATGCCGACCACCCGTGCGGCAATCAGCAAGCCCTCCAGAAAGCGGTGCGGGTCGCGCTCAAGGTAGGTGCGGTCCTTGAAGGTGCCGGGTTCGCCCTCGTCCAAGTTCACGGCCATCAGGCGTGGGGCGGTTTGCGCCCGCACGATGCGCCACTTGCGCCCGGCGGGAAACCCCGCGCCTCCCAGGCCGCGCAGGCCTGAGTCTTCCATGGCACTCAGGACCGTTTCAGTGTCTCGCCCGCCACTGTGCAGTGCGGCCACCAGCGCATAGCCGCCATTGGCCTGGTAACTCTCGTACCCGGTGTAACCCGGTGACACCTCAATGGCATGAGGCAACGGGGAGACACTTTTTTGCACATGGTCAGAAGATATGAAATTCATAGCTTCTGATGAATATGGGTGTTGCACTACCGCCGTATTTACTGCAAAAAGTACTTTTTCGGTCGTCGCCAGCGGCACCGGGTGCTGGTGCACCACCGCCACCGGGGCCTGTTCGCAGCGGCCCACACAGGGTGAGGCAATCACGCGCACATCCGATTGGCCCAGCAGGGCGGGCAGGCACGCCAGCAACTCTTTGGCACCCGCCAGTTCACAACTTAAACCCTCACACACCCGCACGGTCAGGCCGGGTGCCTGGGCATCGTCTTTGAGCACCTCAAAGTGGTGGTAGAAAGTGGCCACTTCAAACACCTCGGCCAAGGGGAGGTTCATCTCTTTGGCCAGGGCCACCAGATGGCGCTCGTACAGGCAGCGGTAGGCATCGTTGAGCAGGTGCAAATGCTCGATCAGCAGGTCACGACGGTGCGGTGCGGGGCCAATGAGGGTGCGTACCTCTTGGCGCGACGGGTCATCCGGCTGGCGGCCCTTGAGCTTGCTGTGGCGACGAATGCGCTCACGCATGTCGGCTAGCGTGGCAAGCGGGGTGGCTTCTGGGGTTGAGTGTTGGGCGAGCATGGTGGTTTTCTGTGCAAGCAGAGGGTTGAGATTAATTAGTGTGTCGGTGATGACGCAAGTCAAACCGGTGACCACGCACAGCTTTTTTGCTATTTTTTATATAGCTACTGGTGTATGTTAATCAAGCGCTACAGGCTGCTTTTGTCAAAAAACTGTTAAAAATTAACCCACTGGCACCCCAGTTGCCATTTTTACTGCGGTTCCGACCGCCCCGCCACGCTGGCGGCCTCATGCTCCGGGTGGTCAATTTTTTGCAAAAACGAGGGTGTCACCCTGATGGATGCGTTAAGCAGGCTGGCAATGTCGGCGTAGTCGTCGGGCAGCGCGGCGTTATCCCAGCCATTGGTGGTGTGGCGCGCCAGGCGCACTGCCAGCACCACACATTGCACGTTGGCACGTTCGGCATGCCGCTCGTCGCTGATGTTGACCAGCAGCTCCGGCAGGTGCCACAGCTTCATGAGGGCCTGGCGCAGGTCGCTGATTTCCACCCCCAGCACCTCGCGTTGCACCTGGCTGGAGCGCATCAACGCGTCAGCAGCCAGCGTGTCATGAATCTTGACCATCAGGGCGGGTGCGTGGATCAGCACCAACATTTCGGCAAAGTCGTGCAAAAAAGCCGCCTGGTGGATGATGGTGGCATCGGTGTCGCCACGGTGCAAGGCAAACCCAAGGGCAAATTGGCCGCTGCGCTCGGCGCGCCGCAACATGCGCTGCAGGTTGGCGAGGGCGTTGGGTTGCTCGGCCAGCCAGTCCTCAATCGTGCGCTGGGGTCCAAAATGCCTGAAAAATGGCCCGATGCCCATCAGCACCAGCGAGGTGGTGATGCTCTCGGTCTCTGTGTCACTACCGGGTCGGCGCATCATGCCCATGCGCGCCAGCAGTTTCAGGGTCATCAACGGGTCGGCCTGAATGACCGCAGTGAGCATGTTGGCATCCACATCGTCCTCTTTGGCGCGCAGTTCTTCCAGTGCCTGCGCGGTAGAGGCCAGCACTGGAATCTCGGCTTTCATAAAGTACTGCGTCCAGGCACCAATGTGGGCCAGCGGCGCAGTCAGGAAACTGGGCGGCGGCGGCGGCGGCGGCAGCGGGGCTGGCTCGGCTTTGGCGGTGTCAGGTGGCGTGGGGTCAGTCATGGTGGCTCCAAATAATTTTGCGCGAGTATGGCTGCACCACGGACAAGGGTCAAGGGCTGGGCGATGAGCGCGCTGGATAATGCAGGCCTGCCTGATCCCCCAATATCTCCTTTGTCAATTTTTATGTCTGCCCAATTCATCCCCCCGGCTTCTGATTCCCTGACTGCTCCGGCGCGTACCGAACCGCGTCTGACCAGCCTGTCGCACGGTGGCGGCTGTGGCTGCAAGATTGCGCCCGGTGTGTTGTCCAGCATTCTCAAAGGCACCACCGCCATGCCGATTCCAAAAGAACTGCTGGTCGGCATCGAGACCTCGGACGACGCGGCGGTGTACCAGCTTAATGACGTTCAGGCGCTAATCGCCACCACTGATTTTTTCATGCCGATCGTGGACGACCCGTTTGACTTTGGCCGCATTGCCGCCACCAATGCCATATCAGATGTGTATGCCATGGGCGGCACCCCGATCATGGCGCTGGCGCTGGTGGGCATGCCCATTAACGTGTTGTCCATCGAGACCATTGGCAAAATTCTCGAAGGTGGTGCCAGCGTGTGCCGTGCTGCGGGCATTCCCATTGCCGGTGGCCACACCATCGACTCGGTTGAGCCCATTTACGGCTTGGTGGCACTTGGGCTGGTGCACCCCAGCCGGGTCAAACGCAACGCCAGCGCCCAAGTGGGTGACAAGCTGATTTTGGGTAAACCGATTGGTGTGGGCATCTTGTCGGCTGCCTTGAAGAAAAACCAGCTTGATGCGCAGGGCTACGCGCAAATGATGGCGGTGACCACCCAACTCAATACCCCCGGCCCTGAATTGGCGGCCTTGGCGGGAGTACATGCCATGACCGATGTCACCGGCTTTGGCCTGGCGGGCCACGCGCTGGAGATTGCCCGTGGTGCCCATTGCCAGGTGCAAATCGATTGGCAGCGCGTGCCCATGCTGGGTGGCGTGCGGGCGCTGGCGCAGCAGGGTTGCATTACCGGGGCATCAGGGCGCAACTGGGCGGCTTATGGCCACGAGGTTCGCTTGCCGACAGATTTTTCGGCGGTAGACCAGGCCCTGTTGTCAGACCCGCAAACCAGCGGTGGCCTGCTGGTGTCGTGTGCGCCAGAGGCTGTGCCCGCCGTGCTGGCCGTGTTTGAGCGCCTTGGGTTTGAGTCTGCCTGTGAGGTGGGTGAGATTGCCGCAGCCGCTGGTGCGCCGGGTATGACGGTGCGCTGACCGGCTTTTATGTGGCGCGGCTTTTGCTGTAGCGGCGGATAAAGCCACGGTCTATCCAGTCCTTGAGCCACCACACCCAGCGCCCTTGTGCAGACCAGTTGCCCCAGCTGGCAATGGCCTGGCGGTTGCCGCAGGACAGCAGATTTAGCGTCTTGGCTTGCGGTGTGTATGGGCTGGGCTCAATGCCGGCCAGCACGGCGCGCAGGTTTTTGGCCAATGGCACACCGGCGCGCACCGCATAAACCCCGCTGCGCGGCAGGGTCAGATCAACACGGGTGGACACGTCACCTGCGGCAAACACCTGGGGGTGGCAGGTGGCGCGCTGGAAGGCATCCACCGACACAAACCCTTGCTCGTCCAGCGCCAAACCGCTGCCTTGCAACCATGCAGGGGCCTGGGCACCAATGGCTACCACGGGTACGTCACAGGCCAGTCGGGCACCACTGGCCAGCGTCACCTCACCCGCAGCCACACCGACAACGCGCTCCTGAATCACTGTAATCTTTCGCCCTTTGAGCGCGCGTGTCACCATCACTTGCACTTTTTCCGGGTAGTTGGCACCCACCGGGGCATCACCACTGATCAAGGTGACCGATGACGCAGGCAGGCGGTGCACCACCGCACAGGCCAACTCAAAGCCGGCGGCACCGCCACCGATGATGGCAAAACGCAAGGGTTTCTTTTCGCCCATGGCCACCACTTTGGGCCAGAGTGCGCCAAAGGGCTCAATCGGGCGCACAAACAGCGCATGTTCCCGGGCACCGGGCATCATTTGCTCAATTTTCTGGCGGTCTTGCACCGGGCCGCTGTTGATGGACAACACGTCGTAAGTCAGGGTGCTGCCGTCATCAAGCGTGACCGTGCGCGCGGTGGCGTCCAGCGCGGTGGCACTGCGCTGCAACCAGGTCACGGCGGTGTTTTCCAAAAACGGGCCCAGCGGAATCACGCAGTCTTCCAGCGTGTAATGCCCCGCCACAAACCCGGGGACCATGCCGGAGTAGAGCTGGCGCGGGTAGGGGGCAATCAGCGTGATTTGCACGCCTGCCAGCGGTTGCGCCGCCAGCGTTGAGAGCATGTGCACGTGGGCATGGCCTGCACCAAGCATCACCAGATGTTTCATTTGCGAATCCCTTCCGATGTCAGGGCAGCCAGCGCAACTGGGCCAGGTAGCCCAGGCTGCTGCCTTGTGTATTGTCGCTGTCGGCACCCACAGCAATGGCGCTGATGGGCGGCATGGTGGCGGTCTCATCGCCGAACATCAAGGCAAAGTCATCTGCCACGCGCCGACGCTGGCTGACCCACAGGCCCACGGGGGATTCAGCACCGTTCAACACGATGTAGCGAACCCGTGCGGTGTAGGGGTTGGCTCCGCTGGTGAGTGCCGGGTAACGGCTGTCCCACAGGTAACACAAGGTGGCGTTGGGCAGGTTCTGCCCGGTGGCTGAGCGCGCCAACCCAAGGACAGCACGCTGAAAAAACGGAATGTCGGCCAGCGGCTGGTCAAACATCACACACACCTTGAGCGCGGCATCGTCACCCGCCTTGGTGCGCACGTCGGCAGTGGTCAAGGCCTGATCCAGCCGCCAGCGCCAACTCAAAAACTCAGGTGCAGCGCCTCGCCAGGCATGGGTCAAGACACCATAAGAGCCTTGGGTGGCCAGTTTAAGCACCGGTTCGTCGTTGAGCATGGTTGCTTCCAGCACGCTCAGCGGGGCCTTGTTTTTTGGCAAGCCGGTGAACTGCCAGGCAGGGTTTAGGCTGGCGCTGCCTTGTGTGGCGAACGGGGCCAGTCGGGAAGCGGGTGTCGCGGCCATATTTTGACTAAATACGCCTGTGGTGCTTGTTAATAAAGCACTTGTAGCTATCAATAAAATTGCAAATTGATGGGGTTTAAGGTGTGGTGTGGGTGTCATTGAAATGCTTTCCAGCCCCACCAAATGCGGGTGGCTGTGGTGATGGCGCACAAGGCGGCAAACCCATAGGCCAGTTCAATAAATAACTCAGGCCAAAGGCACATGGCGAGAAAGCAGGCCAGAGTCTCCGTGGCTTCGGTCAGGCCACCCAAAAAATAAAGCGATTTGTTGGGGTAGTCCAGGTTGCTCATGCCGCGTTTGGCAGCCAGCGCAGCAAACGCCAGAAAACTTGACCCGGTGCCCATGAACGCGGCCAGCAGTACCGCAGCAGGCAGGGCGTTGCGCTCCGGGTCATTGAGTGCAAAGGCCAGCGGAATGCTGGCGTAAAACAAAAAGTCGAGTGCAATGTCCAAAAAACCGCCCGCATCGGTGGGTTGGGTTTGCCGCGCCACGGCACCGTCCAGGGCATCCAGGAGTCTTGAGACTAATATGGCCAATGCGCCCGTCAAATAGGCACCATTTGCTATTAAATACGCAGCAATCAAGCCTATTGCAAACCCCGTCAAAGTCAGCTGGTTGGCACTCACGCCCAGCCTGCTGATGGTTTTGGCCAAGTGGTTGACCGTGGGTTTGATGAAGCGGCTGGCAGAACGGTCAAACATGCGCAAACAGGGTTTATTGGGTTCAGGCCGCGGGTGCCGCCAGGCGGGTGAAGTGCTGGGGGTCGGCCACATCGGCGTCGTCGTGGGTCACCATGAGTACCGGAATGGCGCGGTTTCTTACAGTGGCAAACACAAAATCGCGCAAACGCCCACGCAAGGCGGTGTCCAGTTTGGCAAAAGGCTCGTCCAGCAACAGGGCCTGGGGTTGCGCCAGCAGGGCTCGCATCAGCGCCACGCGGGCGCGCTGACCGCCTGAGAGTGTGGCCGGGTTGGCTTGACCAAAGCCTTGCAGTTCGGCATCTTCCAGCGCCTGCGCCACCTGCGCCAGTCGGCCTGCCTTGGGGCCTGGCGGCACGGCAAACAGCAGGTTTTCCTGCACGTTCATATGGGCAAACAACAAGTCATCCTGAAACAGCAGGCCCACGTGGCGCTGTTCGGTGGGCAAGT
>JBIJDQ010000070.1:0-8297 GCA_044344025.1 Rhodoferax sp. | reverse complement strand
GCCGGTGACCCATTTGCGATTTGGGGCTTCAGCTCGGTGCGCAGGCAACATGTGCGCATGCAGCACTTGAAGCCGTTCGACGAAAGCTGGAGCGATGTCAGCCGTGCCCGTGTCGGGGCTATCAAACCTGGCTACTACACCCGCATGGGGGCTGCCATCAGGTATTCAACGGCGCAATTGAGCGTGCGGCCCGAACGCCGACGGCTGTTGATGCTATTGACCGACGGCAAGCCCAATGACTTGGACATTTATGAAGGCCGCTACGGCCTGGAAGACACCCGAGCGGCGGTGCACGAGGCCCATGCAGCGGGTTTGTCGCCGTTTTGCGTCACGATTGACGAAAAAGCACATGACTACTTGCCCATGTTGTTTGGCCAACAAGGCTACGCCATGGTGCGCCGACCCCAAGACCTCATCAACCAACTGACACAAGCCTGGGCGACCCTCTCCAGACGTTGAACGGGCTGGCTGAACGGGTGATTTGCGCGGTATAGTGCACCTGCCGCGGCCACCGCAGCGCCCTGGGAAACACCTTGACGGACCAAAAGTCCACCAACATTGAACCACGATGAAATCAAGCACAGAACAATTCGACATGCAACGCTACCTGTCGATCATGCCGCTGTTTAGCGACCTGTCGGCCGAAGAACGCACCCGCTTGGCGGGCGGCTGCAACCTCAAGCGTTTCACGCGGGGTGAGATGGTGTTCAGAACCGGTGACATCTGTGACGCGTTTTACGTGGTGATTCTGGGACAGGTCAAGCTGTTTGTGTCGGCCCCCAACGGGCAGGAGAAAGTGATTGAAATCGTCGGGCCAGGGCGCAGCTTTGCGGAAGCCATGATGTTTTTGGAAGTGCCCTACATCCTGAACGTGCAGTCGCTGACCGACTCTTTGCTAATGTGTGTTTGCAAAAAAACCGTGTTCAGCGAAATCGAGAAAGACCCGCGTTTTGCCCTGCGCATGCTGGCGGGTATCTCCAGGCGACTGCACGGCCTGGTGCAAGATGTGGAAGCTTACGCGCTGCACAGTGGCATGCAACGTCTGATTGGCTACCTGCTGCGCGACGTGGAAGACACCAGCGCCACCCAAACGGCCGCAGTCACCGTGTCGCTTCCTGTGAGCAAGGCCACCATTGCGTCACGCCTGTCGTTGACCCCCGAGTATTTTTCACGCGTGCTGCATGAGCTTGAGGCCGAGGGCCTGATTGCCATTGACAAACGCGACGTGCGCATTCTTGACGTGCAGCGCCTGGCCAGTTACGGCTCGCACTGACAACCCGGGACGCGTTGCGCCAACGTAGCACCCGCCCCTGCCTGCCTTTTTCTTGATTCAGGTTATTTTTGTTTTGCGCCAGGGTGACTAAGCTCACCCCCAATCTACACCCCTGCCATGTGAGACCCGCCTGACACCATTCAGGCCAACGACAAGCAGCGCCATCCTGTGCTGCGCGATCTGCATGCTGGGCCAACAGCGCAGTGACACCACGAGCCATCATGCAGTCTGCCAGCACCTGGCAACCGAAAAACAAGGACCAAGCAGCCCTTTCTGCGACATGGCACCCTGCCTGGCTTCTGGTCGCACCGCACCGGCTGGCATTTTTTTTGGCTGGCCTTTTGCTGGCTTTGACCGCCTTGTGGTGGGCGCTGGTGCTGGGCGCACAAGCCATGCAATTGCCCTTGACCCCTGCATTGCCCTTGCCTTTGGCGCACGGACTGCTGATGAGCCTGAGTGCCATGCCAATGTTCATGGCCGGCTTTTTGTTCACGGCTGGCCCCAAATGGCTTGGCTTGGGTGCTGTCAAAGCCCCCACACTGCTGCCAGCCCTGGTGGCCATGCTGGTTGGCTGGGCCACGGCGTTGACGGGTTTTCACCTGCACACACTGCTGGCGGCGGCTGGTGTCGGCGTGGTCGCGATAGGCTGGAGCGCTTTGAGCCTGCGCCTGACAGGTTTGGTACGCCGCAGCTTGGCAGACGACCGCCTGCACCTTGGGCTGGTTGCAGTCGCCTGCCTTTGTGGGGCATCCTTCCTTTGGCTGGCCGCGGCAGCGCTGGCGCTTGGACAATTGGTGTGGTTGCGCAGTGCCACTCAAATGGGCCTGTGGTGGTTTTTGGCTCCGGTGTTTGCCGTTATGTCACACCGCATGGTTCCGTTTTTTGGTACCAGCGCACTGCCCGCACTGGATGCCTGGCGGCCCCTGTGGCTGCTGTGGACAATGCTCACAGCACTGTGGCTGGAGGGCTTGATCAGTGTGGTCAACCTGTGGTTTTGGCCCCAAGCGCCGCTGTTGCGTTGGTTGCAAGTGGCGGCTGAAGCCCCCATGGCCATGCTTCTGCTAGGGCTGGCCATGCGCTGGGCCAAAGTGCAAAACCTGAAAATTCGCATGTTGGCCATGCTGCACGGCGGCTTTGTCTGGTTGGGGGTTTTCTTTGCATTGCAAGCTGCGTCCCATTGGCGCATGGCGCAAAGTGGCGATGCGGCCTCACTGGGCCTGGCCCCTTTGCACGCCCTGACCATGGGTTACCTGGGCATCACCCTGTTTGCCATGGTGACGAGGGTCAGCAGCGGCCATGGCGGACGCGCCGAACCTGCCGACCCGCCAGCCTGGACCCTGTATTGGGTATTGCAGGTGGCGGTTGTACTGCGGGTGGTAGCCGCCTTGACCGTCGACTTTTCAGGCGTCTTAACTTTGTTTTCTGTCTGCGCCTGGTGCGTAGCCATGGTCAGCTGGGCACTACGCTACAGCCACTGGTTTGGCACACCACGCCCGGATGGGCGGCCTGGTTAATGGCTCAATTTTTCCATCTCTCTATTTGAAAGCCTTTTATGTCAACACATTTTCCAACCTTCACCCGCAGGCCCCTTGCGGTACTGGTCAGTTTGATCTGCCTGGGCCAGAATCCTGCGCATGCCCAAGATGCGGTTGCGGCCCTGAAGGAAGTGGTGGTCAGCGCCAGCCGCAACCAGCAATTCACCGACGACCTGCCATTGACAATGGATGTCCTGAATGCCGGCAAGCTTGAAGCCCAGCAGGTCAACGACATTCGGGGTGTGGCCAAAGACATGCCCAATGTGTCGGTGAAACATGCGCCCGCGCGGTTTAGCGTCACGGGCAGGGGCAACGCCACTGGCGCAGACGGCAACGCCGGGTTCACCATTCGGGGCCAAGGGGGCAACCGGGTCATCATGCTGGTGGACGGTGTGCGCTTGCCGCGCAGTTACCTCAACGGCAGCAACGCGTTTGGGCGCGACACGGTGTCGCTCGCCTTGCTCAAGCAGGTAGAAATCATTCGGGGCCCGAGTTCGGCGCTGTACGGCTCAGACGGCCTAGCCGGTCTGGTGAATTTCATCACCCTGGAACCCGCTGACTTTCTCAAAACCGTGGAGGGCAAGGAAAAAACCTTGGGTGGGCGGGCTTGGCTAAGTTACAGCGGCGACGACAAAGGCATCAACACCGGGGCCACATTGGCGGGCCGGGCCAATGCTGTGGCAGAGTGGTCTGTGACCGCCACCAAAGGACGCGCCGATGGCCTAAGCAACATGGGCAGCAATGATGCCGCCAACCTGGACCGCACCACACCCAACCCACAAAGCATTACCGACACGTCGTTGTTGGGCAAACTGGTGCTGCGCCCCAACAGCATTCAAAAACACATGGTCACCATTGAGCACATCAACAAAGACAACACCGTTGACCTGCTTTCCAGTCGGGTCAAGACGCCGGTGGCCGTACCGCTCAACTACGCCACCTTAAGCGCCAATGCCAAAACAGCTGCGCCAGCAGCTGCCATTGTGGGTGAGAGTTCATCTAAAACCATAGACCGAAACAGACTGACCTGGGATGCGCGTTACCAAATGACGACCAGTTGGGCTGACAACCTGCAAACTGTGCTGAGCTGGCAAGAGAGTGCGGCGCAGGATGATGGCCAAACCCAACTCCTGACAGCTTGGGCCAACGATGGAATTCGTGTGCGCAAAACCTCTTACCAGGAACGCACTTGGCAAGCCACGGTGCAAGCTGACAAGACCATACCATTGTCAAAACAATGGGTACAGAAGCTGACCTATGGCTTTGACTACTCAAGCACCGACATTTCCAGTTTTGCAAATGGCAGCGACCCCTTGCCGCTGCCCGCATTCACACCCAAAAACTACTTTCCCGACACCCGCGACACCGCACAGGCCATCTACCTTCAGAGTGAGCTGATTCACGACAGTTGGAGTGTGACCCCCGGTATTCGACTGAACCAATACGCGCTGGATGTGACCAGCCAGGCGGGTTACTACCCCGGCCTGTCGGCTACGCCAGGCAAATCCCTTTCAGGCACGGCGGTATCGCCAAAACTCGGGGTGCTTTACCGTGCCAGTCCTCAGTGGTCGGTGTATGGCAACTACGCCAGCGGATTCAGGGCACCTGAGGGACAACAGGTCAACAGCGCACTGGAAGCCTCCACCGCCAAACTGCTGCCCAATCCGGATTTGAAGCCGGAAGAAAGCCAAAATTTCGAGATTGGCGCCCGAGCCCGACTGAACCGTCTGACGCTTGACATGGCCGCCTTTTCAGGCCGGTACACCAACCTGATTCAGGAAAAGAAAGACCTGGGCACGGCCAACGGCCTGGCGGCGTCTGTGGCCAACCCCACCTTGTTCCAAACTGTCAACATTGACCGGGCAAATATTCACGGCTTTGAGGTGCGGGGCCACTGGGCTTGGGGTACTTTTGCCAGTGGGCGCCTGAGCAGCCCGTTCAGCTATGGCGTGACACGTGGCACCAACACCACGACTGGTTTGCCCTTGGCCTACATCGAGCCCGCCAAACTTCTGGTTGGTTTGCGATTTGAATCAGCTGCTTGGGACCTGGGGCTCAACCTCATCCACCACGACGAAAAACAGGCCAGCGACCTGGACAGCGTGTTCATACCCAAGTCCACCACCTTGCGCCAGTTCCTCATCCCAGCAGCCACTACCTTGGACCTGCAAGGCCAGTGGCGGCTGAGCAAAGATGTGCGTTTCAACTGGGCCATCACCAACCTGACGGATGAAAAATACTGGAAATGGTCAGACGTGCAAGGCTTGGCCTCCAACCCGGCAGCGCCGCTCAATTCGGTGGTCGATGCCTACACCCAGCCCGGAAGACACGTTAACCTGTCTCTGGTGCTCGATTTTTAGATAAATAGGCCTGTAGTGCTTATCAGATAACAATAGTTAGCTATATTTTTTATAGTACCAATAAAAGGATACTGTCATGACAAACCTGTCCCCGTTCAAACTGCTTTTGAACTTGTCCGCGCTGCTTTTAGCCGGTATCGGCTTTGCTCAGGCAGCTGATGCCCCCAGCGCCCGAGTCATGGACATTGTGGAAACCCGCTGCATGCTGTGCCATGGGCGAGAAGGTGAAAGCGCCAGCGCGGTTTACCCGCGCCTGGCCGCCCAGCACCCTGATTACTTGCTTAAGCAACTGAAAGATTTTCGCGACGGGCGGCGCAAAAGTGACACCATGAATGCCATGGTCAAAGACCTCAAGGACGACGAGTTTCAGGGGCTTGCGGCCTGGTTCAGCAGCCGCAAACCGGCTTCTCGCCGACCTGGGGATGCCGACCTGGCGGGGGTCGGCAAGTACATTTTTTTCAACGGCAACTCTTTTTCAGGCGTGCCCGCCTGTGAGTCATGCCACGGCACAACAGGGCACGGAACGCAGCAGTTGCCCCGGCTGGCTGGTCAACACCCGGCCTACCTTGAGATTCAATTGAAGGAGTTTGGCAACCGGGCGCGCTCAAACGACAACGCCATCATGCACAGCGTAGCCTCCAAACTGACCGAGTTGGAAACACGCGCCGTGTCCGTTTACATGGGTGGCTTGCCCTAAAGCCGTGCTGGCCGGTTGCCGCACCGCAGCCAGCTTGACACTACTTTGCCTGACTCGCGCAGTCGGTCTCACCGTAAATGCGCTTCATCAGCTCTGGCGAGGCTGGCCAGTGTGGCAAGCTGAACTCGGACACCTTGCCGCGCACGTCCAGGTGGGTCACCTGCATGTAGGCGGCACCCGGCACTGCGCCAGAGGGCGGCGTGAGGTGCGGGCTGAGTACTTCATGCCCCTCATTGGACAAGTGAAAGGTTTCCACCGGCGTGGGCAGTGAAATGCGCTGTGCGTTGAGGTAACCCGGCACAAAGCTGCCTTCACGGTACTGAAAGTCATGCACCATGCCCAGGGCAATCTCAGGCGCGGTGGGCTTGTAGCTGACCTCCCATAACTCCGGCACGTCCAGCAAACTGACCACAAAACTGTCGCGTGCATTTGCTGTGCGCACCATGGCAATCGAGGATGCCTGTTTGCCGGTTTTGTCAGTGACCTTCAGTACCTTAAGGGTTTGCAGGTTTTCATCCAGCAGCACCAGGGTGTTTGGTATGGCGTTGACCACGGCCAGCACACTGGGCAACGCTGTTCGGGTGCCCGACAGCGCCACGCTGCGCACCGCTTGCCCCACCCGAACGTCTGCCACCTGCCTGGCCTGTGCCAGGTCCACCCGGATTACCCAGCCATCCTGCGTGGTCAACAGGGCATGACGGCCATCTGGCAAATGATGTACCACGGGCATCAACCCAGGACGCAGGGTCACTTGCCGGGTTGGCGCAGCGGGGTCGGAAATCACAATGTGCCCTGCGGCGGTGTTCAACAGTACGGTGCGCTGCCTGACCACAGCGTCAGCACAGGTCGACGTTTCGGTATCTGCTGCCCAGCATGAAACGGCGAGCGCTGATGCAGCTGCACCGCACAAGGCCGAGCGAATCATTTTTTCCCACATGCAAACCACCTTCGATGTATTCACAGCACACCAGTCTGGCAAGCTGCAATATGCACAAGGGGGCTTTCGCCCCCTTGTTTCAACCTATCAGACCCTTTGAACAATGCTCAATAAATGTCGTGCTGGGTGTTGTACACATTGAACTTGCCCGTTGGGGTGATCATCTTGGGGTCGGTGATCACCTTTTTCAAAGCCAGAGTCTTGTCGTCATACACCACAATGGCAGACCGGTCGGTCTTGCCGCCCCACAAGGAAATCCATACCTCGGTGCCGTCGGCGCTGTACTCAGGATGCACCGCACGTTTGACAGCCTTGCTTGGAGGCAAGCCGGAGTCCTTGGCCACGTTGATGATCTTGAAGGGTTTGGACAAATCATCCATCGACCAGACCGACACCGACTCAGCCGTGTCTTTGTCGGCGTTTTGTGCAGAGTCAGCCCAAAGGTGGGTGGATTTAGGGTGGGTCTTGACAAACAGGTTGCCTGGGACGTGTTTAACTTCTTGCACAACCTTCCAGTTGTATTGTTTGTAGGCCGCGTACTTCGCCTCTTCTGAAGGGGTGCTGATCAGGGTCACCACATCGGCACCCAGGTGGCCTGTCGCCCAGACTGGACCAAACTTTGGATGCACAAAGTTGGCACCACGACCGGGGTGCGGAATCTTCGCCACATCAATCAAAGCGGCCAACTTGCCCTCTTTCAAATCAACCGCAGCGATTTTGTTGGACGCATTGGCAGCCACCAGGAAGTAGCGCTTGGAGTGGTCAAAACCGCCGTCGTGCAAGAACTTGGCTGACGCAATGGTGGTGGTTTTCAGGTTTTCAATGTCAGAGTAGTCCACCAGCAAAATCTGGCCGGTTTCCTTGATGTTGACCACCCACTCAGGCTTGATCTCAGAGGCGCTGATGGAGGCCACACGCGGCTCGGGGTGGTACTCACCGTCGACCGTCATGCCACGGGTACTGACCACCTTGCGCGGTTTGAGCGTGTCACCGTCCATGATGACGTACTGAGGCGGCCAGTAAGAACCGGCAATGGCGTACAGGTCTTCAAAGCCCTTGAACTTGGAGGTGTCCACCGAGCGGGCATCAAAACCAATCTTGACCTCAGCCACCACACCTGGTTTTTCCATCCACAGGTCAATCAGGCTCAGACGACCGTCACGGCCAATCACATACACATAGCGACCAGACTTGGACAGGCGTGAGATATGCACGGCGTAGCCAGTCTTGACAATGCTGCGAATGTCTTTGGTGTCGCCGTCAATCAGTGCCACTTCGCCGGTATCACGCAGGGTGACAGAGAACATGTTCTTCAGGTTGAAGTTGTTCATTTGCTTGGTGGGACGGTCTTTGACCGGGACAATCACTTTCCACGAATCCATCGTGTCTTTGAAGCTGTATTCAGGTGGCACATCGGGCACGTTCTGAATGTATTTGGCCATCAAGGTCAGCTCTTCCTTGGTCAGAATGTCATTGAAGTTCACCATGCCACCGT
>JBIJDQ010000069.1:0-8335 GCA_044344025.1 Rhodoferax sp. | reverse complement strand
GTGAATTGGACGACATTTCAGGCTCAGGACAAACGGCAGCAGTGCATACCATCTGCAGCGGTGTGGTCGAATCCAAACAACAACATCTCGAAGTGCTTGGAGCCGGTCACTACGGTATATTTTCTGGCAGACGCTGGCGCACCGTGGTGTACCCAGAAGTCAAGGCTTTCATTCTGAAATACCAGCCAAAACCACAAGCCAAGACACCGCTGGAGGCAAGCACCACAGTCCCCGCTGCCACATCGACAGTGGTGGAGCCCGCGCTTCAGATGAGCGAACCAGCCAACAACGTGATGGCACCAGCGGCCGAAGCAGTTACTGGGCAAGTCGCTGCACCAGACGCAATTCACAACCCGATCAAATCGGCCCCGGCACGCAAACGGGCAAGCGCACGTAAGGAATGAGTGCCAGCACCGCCAACATTCTGGCGGTGTTGCCGCAGACGCAGTGCACGCGTTGCGGCTACCCTGACTGCGCGGGATACGCCCAGGCGGTCTTTGACGGCTTAGCGGGCATTAACCAATGCCCGCCTGGCGGCTTGGAAGGCATAGAACGGCTAGCGGCCTTGACCGGTAAACCCCTGGTGCCGCTGAGCCTACTTCACGGTCAAGAAGGTCCACGCACTGTGGCCTATGTTGACGAGGCGTGGTGCATTGGCTGTACGCTGTGCATCAAGGCTTGCCCGGTGGATGCCATTGTGGGGACCAACAAATTGATGCACACGGTGGTTGAGTCACTATGCACAGGATGTGAGCTGTGCTTGCCCGTTTGCCCAGTTGACTGTATCGAACTGGAAGTGGTCTGCGGCGGTGCCACGGGCTGGGCAGCCTGGTCGGCAGATGAGGCGTTACAAGCAAAAACCCGTTATGAATCAGGCCGCATCAGACGCCAAAGTGAGGCACTGGCCAGTGAGCAGGCGCTTGAAGAAAAAGCCAAACTGAAATTGGCAGACCTGGCTCACCACTCTCAATACACGAATTCGGACGTTTTGGATAAAAAACAAGCAGTGATCGCAGCCGCCTTGGCTCGCGCACGAGCCAAATAATCCCTCCCCAACACCACCATGGCTTCGGCAGGAGTGGGGGCCTATGCGGGAAAGTACAGGGCTTTCACCTTGTTGTGGTGTCGGTTGGCGAAGACTTACAACGTGCTGGCAAAGGGGCTCAAGTTCAACTCTTGCCTGACAAGCACGCCCAAGGCGTTGATGGCTTTTCTGAAGTCAATGAGTTCGCGGTACAGGTAGACCTGATCAATGGGGCAGTCCGGATGCATCAGCCTGCGCCTTGTCCGAGACGATTCAGCTCGGTAAGCCACTGTCGCGCAAGCAGTATCGGCATCGCAACTATTCGGCCACCCCCCTTCACCTTCAAAAACCGCCGGACGCACTGACATTCCTCGTTGTCGTCTTGACACCGCTTGCCGACCCAAAAACCAATCGCAACGGCCTCCGATGAAGCCAGGGAACCAACATTTAGGCTAACATTTCAACCGCTGTGGTAAACGGCTTGCTGTTAACTGCCTTTTTTTATGGCCTCAGACCAGCCATACAGCCAAGGCTGGTCAAGCAACTTCTCACCCAGTATCCGCATGGCGGCATTGCGGCCCAGCCGCATCAGCCCGGAGGCATGAAAAATCTCGCCATTGCGAATCGCGCAGGCTTGCACACTTGCGTTGCGCTCCCAGCGGCGCGCGGCATAACGGCCTAGGCGTTGCGCCACAGTGTGCAACGGGTCAGCCGCCATGCTACAAAACTCTTGCGCCAGCACAGAAGCATCTTCTATCGCCATTCCTGCGCCTTGAGCCAAATAAGGCACCATCGGGTGCGCCGCATCGCCCAGCAAGGCAACACGTCCCTGAGCATGTTCATGCGCCCCGCGCATAGGCGCACGAATGCTCAAAGGCCACAGGCGCCACTGCCCAATGGCACCTATCAAATCCTGTAGTGGTGCACAGGTTTTTTCCATGCAATGCTGCAAATCCAGCGCATTTGCGCTGTGGTCCCAGTTTGACATATCACCCTTGACCTGCCCGTGCACGATGGCCACCACGTTGAGCCATTTCCCGCCCCGCACGGGATACTGCACCACATGCAGCTTGGGACCCAACCAAGCGGTGACCTGTTCCGAGCGTAATGCCGGGGGCATGCCAGCCTGGTCTACCATGGCGCGGTAGGCCAAATGCCCCGTAGGACGTGGCACGCCATCGCCCAACAGGTTTTGGCGAATCCGGCTCCAACCGCCATCGGCACCAACCAGGGCGTCACCCTGCACCTGAAGCACATCGCTCAGGTGCAAGCTCACGCCACTGTCGGTTTGTGAAAAACGGGTTGCAGCACTGTGAGTATGCAGCGCAACACCCGCTTCCTGGCGCACAGCCTCCAACAGCAAGGCATGCAAATCAGCCCGGTGTACAGTGAGATACGGAGCACCATAACGTTGCTCAAACACTTGGCCCAGGCGTGACACACCCAGTTCCGCCCCAGAACTGGCGCAGCGCACCAGTAGCCGGTCAGGGTACGCAGCCACCGCCTGGAGTGCCGAATTCAAACCCCAACCCTGCAACACTTTGACCACATTGGGCCCCAACTGAACACCCGCCCCCACTTCGGTAAATCCAGCGGAACGCTCAAATAGATGAACTTCCGCGCCGGCCTGGGCGCAGGCCAACGCGGCAGAAAGGCCTCCAATGCCACCACCCACCACCAATAATTTATCCATGTGTATGCCGTCGTCAGGTCAATCAATAAAAGCGTTGGCGCATTGTGCGCACCGATCAATTCATCAAGCTGACACGCGTCGACGACTGTAACAAGCATGGCCGTAAGAGAACAAGTCCCTAACCGACCAAATGACACCGCTACTCACCCAAAACCTACCATGAACGTCCCTTGCCTGCCAATTTCAAGACTTGCTCTCCTGGTACTGACTGGCATGCCCCCTGGTCGCGACTGGTGAATGTCAAGCAAGCGCAATAAATGTCGATGCAATAATATTTTCGACACTCCAAGAAAAAAGCGGGGAATTTTTTAATTTGCACTCGTCATACGTCAGCGGGTTGTACAACTCATAAAGTTCCGGCAACAGGCGCAGGCCAAATTCGGTCACAAACCGATTGGCCTGAATGCCAGCCTTGTGCTTATCGAACCGCACGTCCGGATCCAGTCCGGTCATGCCAACATAAACGCAGGGCTTTCCCGCTTGGTAACCTGGGTTTGAGCGCATGAACCGGGCATTGAGTAACACGTCATTGGACAATTCAACGACATAAACGTGATAGTGCTTGCATCGCGCCATGGTTGACTTGGCCACTGGTTCAGGCCAGCAGCGAGCGCTGTGCTGGTGACTCTGCCACAGCCAACAACCGCTCCGCCGGGTACTGCCGCATGAAATCCGAACTTTTCTGCGTCGTGGCCTTGAGCCACTGGTCATAACTGTCCGGCGGCAAGATCACCACCATGCGTTTTTCGTCCACCGGTTTATGGAATTGGCTCATCAGGTGATGGCCATCTGCGTTGATGGTCAGCATCGTGAAACTGTGAACAACGCCTTTGGGCGATTTCCAAGATGACCAAAGTCCAGCAAGGCCCATGGGTTCGCCGTTGGCGTTGGAGATGCGTGTCGGGATGGCTTTCCCGCTGCGCCAGTCGGGCTCAAAGAACACGTCCACTGGAACGATGCAGTGCTGGGCGTTTTTCCAGGCATCCCTAAAACTTGGTTTGGCGGCAATCGTCTCCGTGCGCGCGTTGTAGGTTTGACGACCAATAATGGCATCGGTGGCCCAGTGCGGGATCAGCCCAAACAGACCGGGTAAGGCTTCGCGATCAGGCGCAGCCTCATCACCAACATCGGCTTGCCTGGGTCTGCGAATGAACGTAGCCGGGTAGCAAGGCCAGACATCGTGTTTGCCCATATCAACCGGCGGCTCCACGCCGAAGTGTTTGACGTAGCGTTCGCGCTCCTTGATGGCCTGGTAATGTGAGCACATGGTCTGATCGTAGCCAGATGAGGGAAACAGTGAAGAGTCAGCCGGGGTGTTGCGATGACTGCTGGAGCCAGGCAATGCTGGAGTAAGGTAATGCTGGGTCAAGGCCCCCGCTTTTCAAGCAAGTTCAACACCTGTTTGCGCAAGGCAGCGTTTTCTGCCTCCAGTACCGTCACCCGTTTTCGCAATGCATTGATCTCAACGCCGGTTGACTCGCCATCCATGGAGTCCGATGCGCCCTGTTCTGACGATTCAGTGGCCACCTCTCTGGGTTTACGTTTGGCATCGCGAACCCGTTTGGCCGCCTGTTTCAGTTCATCCTTGCCTGCTACGGCAGCCGCGACCTGATCCTCAGCCGACAAACTCGACACCGCCGCCGCCGCATTGATCGAGATGGCCCCTGACTTCACCGCTGCCACCACTTCTGGTGCGGCCTGCTTGTGGATTTTTTCGATCAAAATCATCTGGGCGTTGCTGAGACGGGCCGCCTTGGCGAGATCGTCACGGCTGGTCAGTACTTTCGTGGCGACGGGAGAACTCGCGGGTGTGGACTCGTCCCATGGGGGCGCATCCACTGGTTCGCTGGCGTCTGGCGTGATTGATTCAGGCGTGCGGGATGCCTCAATGCGGGCACCCCGATCAGCAATAATTTGCCGCTTTCGCAGCGCCAAGATGCCGCGTTGGAAATCAGACACACTGCGTCGGCCAAGGTGCTGGTCGATCATCCAGAGGTGGACATCTTCCATTCCCTTGAACATCGTGCTCTGTTTTGTCTGAAACGCCAACCCATGCGTCTGGCAGATGGCGTAACGGTTGTGGCCGTCAATCAACAGATCCCCCCAGAGCACCAAGGCATCCCGGCATCCTTCGGCCAGAATGCTTCGCTCCAGAGCCTCGTACTCGTCGGAGGTTAATGGATCGATGTACGCTTTGAGGTCTTCGTTGACAGTGATGTTCATCAGTAATGGTTCGGTAAAGGGGCTGGATTGTAGGCACCCAAGATCGGGTGGCATCGACATGGCATGACTCAGTTGAGTCTTGTGCCCGCAGACCTCAGTTCTTCCATCAACGCATCCGGCTGACCGCCCCCTGCCAAGTGGTTTTTGTACCAAACTGTCAAAATCCTGGTCACCACCGGCCCAGGGTTTTGACAAACCTTGTCAAAATCGAGTTGGTTGATGTTGCAGATCAGCTTGACGAGGTCCATGTTCAAGTCGATGGCATCGTCCTCGCAGCGGCGAATTTGGAGATCAGCGAATGAATAACCCTCGGGCAATTTGAGGGTGAGTTGGGAATCAGTGGTCATGGGCAATTGCGAGGCAGAGTGGCACAGTGAACCCGGATTGTCGCCATTTGGAGGCCATAAAGAGATGAAAGATCCTTTCGTTGTCCCCACAAACTGTGCCCAACGCTGTGGACAACTGGCGGAACAAACCCCCAAAGCTGCTCCAGCCATGGGTTTGCGAGGTGTGCTCAACCCTTGAGCAGTTGCGATCCCATTGGTTGAGGTCTTGTCATATACTGTATAAAAAAGCAGTATTGCATGAGCCTTGCCACAATCCCACTTGACCACCCCACCCCACTCTCGCTGATCCCAACCCTGGTCAGTGTGTTGCCGTGCCGGGTGACTGCGGGCTTTCCGTCACCTGCCGAAGACCATGCGGTGCAGCGTGTTGACCTGATGGCGCAGTTGATCAAACACCCGCAGGCCACCTTTTTACTGCGGGTGCGCGGTGAGTCCATGAAAGACGCTGGGATTTTTGACGACGATGTGGTGCTGGTGGATCGGGCCATTACGGCGCGTTCTGGTCACATCGTCATTGCCATGGTGGACGGAGAGTTTGTCTGCAAGACCTTGTGGCAGCGCGCGGGACGCATGAAACTCAAAGCTGCCAATGTGACCTTCCCGGACATCAACCCGGCAGATGGTCAAACCGTTGAGGTTTGGGGCGTGGTGGTTGCTGCCATCAAGCAGTTCAAAGCCTGAAGGAGAAGACCATGTATGCGCTGGTGGATGGCAATAATTTTTATGTCTCGTGTGAACGGGTCTTTCGTCCGAGCCTGAATGGCAGGCCGGTGGTGGTGCTGTCCAACAACGATGGCTGCGCGATTGCCAGATCAAACGAAGCCAAGGCGCTGGGCATCAAGATGGGCGCACCCTGGTTTCAAATTCGCCATTTCGAGGAATCAGACGGACTGGTGGCGTTGTCGGCCAATTTTGCGCTGTATGGCGACATGAGCGAACGCTTGATGAGTCTGGCCGCAGGGCTGGGACACCGCCAGGAGGTGTATTCGATTGACGAGTCGTTCATTGACCTGTCCGGCATCAAGGGGGATATGACCGAGCGCAGCCGAAAAATCCGCTACCGCATTCTTAAATGGATCGGGATCGCCTGTGGCATTGGGATTGGCCCCACCAAGACCTTGGCCAAACTGGCCAACCACATTGCCAAGACCACCGAGCGCAAACCAGGCAGTTACCCCGATCATCACGCTCAGGTGTGCAATCTCGGCAATTTGGAGCCAACAGAGCGCGATGCGCTGATGCTGGCCACCGAGGTGGGTGAAGTCTGGGGTGTAGGCAGACGCATCGGTGCGCAGCTCAAAGAGGCTGGCGTTCACACCGTGCTTGACCTGGCGCGACTTGATCCGGTCATGGTCAAACGCCGCTGGTCAGTGGTGCTGGAGCGCACCGTGCGTGAACTGCAAGGCACCGACTGCATGGGTCTGGAGCACCAACCACCAGCCAAACAGGAGATTGCCTGCACCCGCAGCTTTGGCCATGCGGTGCTGGACTTGTCTGCACTTCAAGAAGCGGTGACGGAGTTTGCCAGTCGGGCTGCGCAGAAATTACGCTTGCAAAACGGCCATGCTGGACAAGTGCTGACGTTCATCCGCACGAGCCCTTTTAGAGCGCAAGACTTGCAGTATTCGCGCTCGACGGTGGTACCACTGCGTCGACCCACCAACGACAGTCGTGACATCAACCAGGCTGCGCTCCTGGGCTTGCAGGCAATTTTTCGACCTGGCTACCGCTATGCAAAGGCAGGCGTGATGTTGCTTGATTTGCGGCCCTCAGACTTGGTCCAACAAGAATTGGCGCTTGATGACGATGTGGCCGACCCTGGTGGAGGACGGCTGATGCAGGCGCTGGATGCGGTGAACCAGAGGTTTGGACGTGGCACGTTGTCTCTCGCCAGCGCAGGACTGGCGGGTGAGCAGCGGCAATGGCGCATGAAACAGGAGCGTCGCACCCCCGGGTACACCACGGACTGGGATGGGCTGGCGTTGGTGCGGGCCTGAACCATGAGCAGTTCACCGGTGACACTCAAGCGAATTCATGCCCAGCGGCTACGCGAGGTGTACCGGTCTGCGGGTTGGCCGCATCAGGATGTGGTGGAAATTGATCTGCTGGCTGCCGGATTGCTGGACCGAGTCACAACGGACAGCGGTCACGCGGTGGTGCGACTCACAGACGCTGGCATCCAACATCTTGCCAGTGCCACGCAGGGGAAGCCTTTGGGTTACTTGGTGCTAATTCTCACAAGCGCCGACCAGGTCGGAAATCAGCAAGACCGAACCGCCATGTAAAACCTCATCCGAACATGGCCTACAAAGGGTGAGGCTTAAGTTCGCGGTATTGGGGCGGACGGGCAGACCAGCGCGCAGGGCTGATGCCGCGCAGCGGCGAAGCACAAGGGTGGGCGGGGGCACACACCACATGACTGGCCGCAGGCCACTGACCAAGCACACAGCGCGCAGCGCCTGACCAATGCCACGGTGCCACTGTAGCCACAAGGGCGCGCAGACGGCGGCGCGTAGGGCGTGCCAACGACCGGGAAGCGCCGACGGCTGTGCGACCGTACCCAGTGAAGGCCACTTTGCATAACGCCTGTTGCTTTCACCCGACAGGGCGCGAAGCGGTGACCGGCACTAAGCGGAGCTTTAGCGCAGCGACTGGCGGGCACTGAGGGCAATGCGGCGTTATGTAAAAGCGAAGCGGGTGGCCGTAGCGGGCGTGCGCCACAACTGCCACGCACACCACGGCACCCAGGCCGAGCCGCAGGCGATGGCTGATCCAGCACGATGCGCCAGCGAGCCGAGGCCATATCTGCGCCACAGCGCACTGACCAACACTTGCGAAGCACTGGCGATGTAACTCCCCGGCACCTGTGCGGGGCGCAGCAGCGCCGCGCGCACTACTGACACTACAGCGCTGGCCAACCGAAAGCGGTGATGCTGGGTGGACTGGCCCACAGCGCGCAGCGCAGTTCAATCAAAAACAGGCCGCCCAGCATGACCGCGCTGCTCGCCAACGCCACGCGACAGCTTCGTGGTGCCTGGCCATTGCGGT
>JBIJDQ010000068.1:0-8377 GCA_044344025.1 Rhodoferax sp. | reverse complement strand
TATGGCTTGCGGCCTTTTGGTGGCAACAGCCAGGCTTTTTTGAGCGGCAAAATGCGCCGCTTGCTGGTGCCCATGCTGGTGGTCGGCACCGTGTTTGCCGCGCTACAGGCGGTGACACCAGGAACCCATTCGTCAGCCGGTCCTTGGTATTTGTGGCATGTGCAACCGGTGGCCCATTTCTGGTTTGTGGAGTCGCTGTTTTGGGTGTTTGTGCTGCTGTGGGCGCTTGAACGTGCGGCATGGTTGCAAACTGCAAAGGGTTTTGCGGTGGTGTTTGCGCTGGCGTGTGGGGTCTACCTGTCGGTGCGTGGCTGGCACTGGTTTGGGCTGGAGGGGGCGATTTACCTGCTGCCCTATTTCCTGGCTGGCCTGGCGGCGACGCGCTTTTCGTTTCGGGCCTGGCTTGCCAAACCCTGGGTAAAGATTGGGCTTCTGGCCTGCGCGGTCGGTATGGTGTTGTGGATGGGAACGCCGGTGTCCAACCCTGATCGGCGCACCGTCTGGATGCTGCTTTCGGGCCTGTCTTTGTGTTTGTTGTGCCTGAGTTTTGGCTGGGCCAACCGTCACTTGGCAGGCATTGGGCGGCACTCTTATGCGATTTACCTTTTTCACGTGTTTTTCACCGCTGCCGCACGGATCGCGCTGGACCGTTTGCAGATTGATGTCCTGCCAATGGATTTGGTGGCGGGCGTCACACTCGGGTTGGCTGGCCCGGTGGTGGTTGAGCGTCTGGCGAGCCGGTTCAAGTGGACGGCCGTGCTGCTGCTGGGCAAGTCACCCAGGCACCGGGCGGGCGATGGCGCAAGACCACTGCGCCTGGCGCCTGCCAACTGAATGCGCGGGTGGTTTCATGGACAACGCCGTGCAGAGCCTTTACCAAGCCATTGACTACGCCAGCCCGATTTGGCAGCAGGCCGTTTACCGCCTGAACGCGTCGCACGGGCTGGTGGCATGCGCCTACGGCGTGGCGGCGTGGCTTTGTTTTATGAATGTGCAGATGACAAAAGAGACGCTGGTGCCTTGCTCAATCTGGTGTTCGGCGACTGTGCTTTTGTGTCTGCTGGGTGCCAACGTGGTGTTGCAAGCTGACGTGTTTGTGACCCAAATGTGCCGGGCCTTGGCCAGGTTGCAGGGGTGGTACGGACAGCGGCGCGAGTTGCAATACCTGTTGATTGGCTCTATGGCACCGGTTGTGCTGGGCGCAGGGTTCTGGCTGTTCAATCGGTTAGAGGCTAACGCACAGCCCGGCAGCGGCGCAGTGGGTGCCGGGCTGCTGGCGTTGGTGCTGTTGCTGGCGGTGCGCGCAGTGTCGGCACATGGCACCGATGCCGTCCTCAATGCGCGCCTTGTGGATGTCTCCTTGGGGCGGCTTTTTGAGTTGTCGGGCATTGCCTGGGTGATGCTGGGCGCATCGCGCAACCTGCGTCAGCCCTGGCGAAACCCAAAATCCTGTTTACGAGGCACTGATCGCCATGTTTGAACATATCCGGCAAGACTTGCGCGCCCACCAGGGTGATTGGGGTGCACAAGGATTTTGGGCACTGCTGATTTACCGTTTTGGCCGTTGGCGCTACCACGTGCGCCCGGCCCTGTTGCGCAAGCTTTTTTCGCTTATTTACCGGGTGCTTTACAAAATGGTGCAGATCGTCACTGGCATTGAGCTGCCTTGTGAGGTGCCGATCGGGAAGAACTTCTGTATTGAACACTCAGGCGGCATTGTGGTCAGCGGGTTTTCCAAATTTGGTGACAACTGCCGAATCCGAAACGGTGTGGTGGTTGGGCTGAGCCGGGTGAGTGACCCCTGTGCGCCCGTGTTTGGCAACAACGTGGACATTGGCGCAGGGGCCAAGGTGCTTGGCAACATCCGCATCGGCAACAACGTGTGTATTGGCGCCAACGCCGTGGTCTTGCAGGACGTGCCCGACAACTGCATTGCAGTGGGTGTGCCCGCCACCATCAAGCGGCGCAAGCCCTGACGAGTTCACAGTTACATCACACTTGAATCGCTTGCCTTGCGTATTCTCGGTAGATCACCTTTTCACCATCAACAGGATTCGCGCCATGCATTCCACATTACTTTCCAAAATTGATTCTCGCGGCGAAATTCGCAAATACCTCGACTGGCACCACGAGCAATGTGTACCGTTGCGCCTGATGTTTGAATCCAGCGACGGCCACCTGCCAGCCTATGTGGTGGGCATTCACGAAGCGTCGGGCACCATGGATGTGGTTTGCATGGGTGTGCGAGGCATTGACACTCACTCACCCGTGTCGTATGCCGTCATTGGCTCGAATGCCGCTGGCGCAAGATTTTTAGCATCGGGACAGATGTCACTCAACCCGGCGGAGCGCGACTGCCTCAAGCTTAGCTTTCCTCAGTGGCTGGATGTTTCCCAGTCGCGAGATTGCTACCGGTGTGTGGCACCCAGTGGTCATTTTCTTCATTTCAGTTCGGTGGATCCGCACCTTAATGATGTTGTTTGCCGGGTCAGGGATGTCAGTCTTGGCGGCTTGTCGGTCGACTGGGAGCCAAATTCTGCTGCGCCATCCTTTGCCGCTGGTGTCCAAACCGATGATGCGATTCTCCAATCACGGGAAACTCGGGTTCACCTCGGCAAGCTGCGGGTGGCCCACATCACCGAGGAGGGCGACAGTTGCGTGATCGGCTTGACCTTTGACCAAAGTGTTCCCAGGGCGTTTGGTTCGTTGGTCTTGGATGTCCAGCGCACCCACTACCTGCTGTGAGGCAGCAGCGCCGTGTTGACCCCATCAAAAGTAACTCATGATTGAACTCCTGCTCGCGCTTGCCATGCTGCTGGTTGCACTGCCAGCCCTGTCCCTGCTGGTTCTGACCCTAGCGGCGTTGGGACAGCACCGACACCCAGGCCTGCCCGCAGATTCGGTTGGCAACTTGCCACCGCGTGTGGCTGTGCTGGTGCCCGCGCACAACGAATCAGTGAACGTGTTGCCCACTATCCGCTGTTTGCTCAAGCAACTCAACCCCACCGATCAACTTTTGGTGATCGCTGACAACTGCAGTGACGACACCGCTGCGCTGGCACGCGCTGCGGGCGCACAAGTGGTTGAGCGGCATCATGCGGGGCGTCGGGGCAAAGGGTATGCATTGGCTTTTGGGGTGGATGCCCTGCGCGCTGACCCGCCAGACGTGGTGCTGGTGGTCGATGCAGACTGTGTGGTCTCAGAGGGCGGGGTGGCCCACATTGCCCAGCACTGTCGCGCAACCGGCAAGCCGGTGCAAATGCTCAATTTGATGCGCTCCGGCCAGGGTGCCGGGCTGAAAATCAGGGTGCTTGAATTCGCCATGCTGATGAAAAACCTGGTCCGTCCGCTGGGCTCTTTTCGCCTGGGTTCAGCTTGCCACCTGATGGGCACTGGCATGGCCTTGCCTTGGGCGTTGATGGCAAATGCCAGACTGGCCACCGGGCACATCACGGAAGACATGAAGCTTGGCGTGGAGCTGGCGGTGGCCGGACACGCCCCGCAGTTTTTACCGCAAGTGCGGGTCAGCAGCGTATTCCCCATGGACACTGGCGTGGCAAAAGTGCAGAAGTCGCGTTGGGAGCATGGCCATCTTGCCACTTTGGCTGAAGAACTGCCCGGGTTGTTGTGGGTTGCCTTAAAAACCGGCAAGCCAGCGCTGATCGTGATGGCCATGGACTTGCTGATTCCCCCTGTTGCCCTGTATTTTCTGGTGTTGGCGGCGGCATTGGGCACCAGCCTGGCGGCGGCGCTGGTGTGGCCGGTGTGGCTGGCTGCTGCCGCTGTGGCCAGCATGGCTGCGTTGGCCTTTGTCATGGCCATTGCCCTGACCTGGTGGCGTTTTGGCCGCCAGTTGTTGAGTGCCAGAGAACTGCTGGGCACACCTGTTTATGCCCTGTGGAAGATACCTGTTTATCTGGCCTTCTTCCTGAAAAAGAGGTCGGGCTGGGTTCGCACCAAACGCGTGACCGAGTAGTGTCATGCGATTTGTTTTGGCTATTATTTGAAGCAATCAAGGGGCTTTAAAAGCGCCACAGTCTGGTAACACTCTGCTTGGTTCAACGCGGTGTAATTGAGTTCTGACCAAAGCCGCTCACGCGGCCAATGGCCCGAGTCACCTTGTTCAAAGAGTCAAACCAAGCCACATGGATACCAGTCAATTGCCGGGTCGGGGCATCAAACCCCTGCTGAGTTTGCGTAAGCACTACCGCATCAGCCTCATCATCAGTCTGTTGGTGATCCTGATCGGTCTGCCTGTGGCATGGATCAAAGGCCAAAGTCTGTACAGCACAGAGTCCGTGTTTCAGGTGTCTCCAAACTACATGAAGACGCTCTCAAGCGACAAGGAAGTGGAGTTTCAGTCCAACTCGCAATACCGTGAATTTGTCAACCATTTGTCCAACACGGTCAGGCGTTATGACGTGATTCAACGCGCCTTGAAGAAACTGCGCGAAGCGAATGTCAATGTGCAGCCAAAAGGAATGACCGAACGCAAATACATTGAAAGGCTTCAAAAGCTGGTCACGGTGCGCGCCATTCCTGACACCTACATGGTGCGTATTGGTTTTGAGGGCCAGGAAAAAGAGTCGCTTGACGACATTGTGAATGCCATCACCCATTCGTTTCTGGAGACCACAAAAACCGAACAGATTTTTGGTTCGGTGGAACGGCTTGAAGTGCTTCAGGGCAATGCTGCCCGGTTGCAGCAAGAGATCACCCAACTGGAGGCGCAGCGGGTTGGCCTGTCTGAACTGCTCGGACTGACCACGTTCGGAGAAAACGTGGTCAACCCTTACGACACCATGTTGGCGCAGGCGCGCGAGCAGTACGCGTCTGCCGCCCGCGACCGTGCACAGGCCGATGCCACCTTGCAGGCGTTTCTGGCACAGCGTGAAACACCCACTTCGGTGGGACGTTCCATCATGGAGATGCGCTTGCAGGACACTGGTCTGCAGGCGCTGCGCTCCGAGGTGGTCAAACGGTCCGAGGAACTCGGCCGTGTTGCCACCGGGCTGGAGGACAAACACCCTGCCAAAAAACCGGCTCTCGACGAGTACCTGGCAATCAACAAACGGCTGCAGACGAAAGAGGCCGAGTTTGAGACGGTGGCTTATGGCAACCTCAAAAGTCGCTTGTTGGCCTCTCAACAACAAACGCAAAAGGTCGAAGCCGAGATTCGTGACGGTCTGAAAAAAATTGAAGGCCAAGCCGCTGACTACGCCAGAAACTTCCAGCAAGCCATGCGAATCACCGGCGACATTCGCAAGCGCGAACAAGAGCACAAGGAGGTTCGGGACCGCCTCAACTACTTGCAGAATGAAAGTGCAGCCATCGGTTTTGTGCGCCTGGTCTCGATCGCATTGCCCGCAGAGACCCCTCAGGGGGTTGGCAAAACCAAACTGCTGTTGCTGGTTTTTGTGCTGGCTGGCGCGCTAGCCCTGGTTGCACCGATTGCGCTGGACCTGTCAGACAACCGGATTCATACCGTCAACGATGCAGAAAAGTTGATGGGCATTCCCGCTGCCGGATGGCAGGTCATGAACACGGATTTGCCCTCTGGGATGTTTGCCAAAGAGCAAACCCGGCGTTTTGCCTCCACCCTGATCCGTAACCGGGCCCGAACCGCCAAGAACGTGTTTTCCTTTGCGTCCATCAAGACAGCGGGCGGGGTGGACACGGTGGTTCTTGACACCGCAGTGGCGCTGAAACAGCTGGGTTTTCGGGTGCTGGTGGTGGATGCCAACAGCTTTACGCCGAGCACCTTGTTCAAGCCCGATCAACCGGGTTTGTCCAACTTTTTGGCGGGCCAGGCGAGTCTGGATGAAGTTCAGCACACCCTTGTTCATCAGGACGAGTCGGTGCAGGCGGTCGGGTTTGGCAATCAGTTGTCCACCGGTTTGCAACGGCTTGATTTGTTGGCGCAAGCGGTAGGCCAGTGGACTCAGCAGCAAGACTATGTGCTGGTGGCGCTGCCACCGGTGTTGCTCAGCGCCGATGCTGAGCTGCTGATTCAGGCCCTGGGGCAGGTATTTATGGTGCTGGAAGCCCAGTCGGTGAGCAGAGGTGAGGTGGTGCGGGCCAAACGTCTGCTGGAAAAGCTCGACCCCGAAGCCGTGGGCTTGTTTGTCAACAGCATCCCCATGTTTCAAGGGGGTGGCTACATGCAGGAGCTGTTGTTGGAGACCTTGACCAAACACGACTTCAAGCACTTTATGAGTTTGTCCAACCTGAGGTTACAGGTGGCGTTGTTGCGTGCCCGTTGGGTGCAAAATCGGATGAAGAAGCAAGCTCGCGCTTGATTCGCCGGCAACTGTCGGGCCGGTTGTGCCTGTTTGCCTTTTCGGCCTGAAAACACCATGAATGTCACCCGTTACGTCGTCTTCGTTGCCATGGTGATGGCGATGTACATGATCGCAAAACGCGGGGCAGAGCAGACTTTTCTGAAAGTCTGGATGCCCTTCTTTTTGCTGATGCCCTTTTCTTTCTGGGTCAACATTCCGGGCTTGCCTGACCCCAATTTCATGCAGGCGGCCATTCTCCCGATTTTGTTTGTGCTGGTGCGCGACCGATTGGGCGACATGAAGTTTGGCCGAATGGAGGTCTTGCTGGTGCTGTATTTTGTGGTGCGGGTGGTGGCCGACTACCTGAGCCGAGGATATTCGGATGCGCAGAACTATGCTTTTTACATCCTTTCGTCCCTGATTGGCCCGTACTTGATTGGCCGCTACCTGATCGACAGCCGTCGCATGGACATTGAAACAGGTCGCATGTTTGTGCTGATTTTCCTGTTGATGTTTCCCCTGTTTGTCTATGAAGCCAAATTCTGGGTGAGCCCGACGTTCAAGATTTTTTCGGGCCTTTTCCCCAATTCGTTCAGCGCCGTCTCTATCCGCTGGGGCCTGGCGCGCACCGCAGGCACGTTTGAGCACCCGATTCTGGCCTGCATCATGATCATTGCGGTGTACCGGCTGCACCGCTGGTTGTCGTGGCAAGGCGTGTGGGAACAAAAGCAACCCGGTCTGCTCGGCCGGGTGCAACACCACATGCAGCGTTTGCCCTTGGCCTTCAAACACCAGATCACCCTCATCCTGATCGTGATGGCGTTGATGACCATCTCACGTGGGCCGTGGATTGGCGGCTTGGTGGGGGCTGTGCTGGTGGCCGTGGGCAACACCAAAAACCGCAAGCAATGGCTGATCATTGTGGCGGCCTTCTTTTTGATTGGCGGGCTGCTTGGCCAAGCGGCGCTGGATGCCTACATCACGCCCAAGGAAGGTGAAATTCTGAGTGGCGAAGCACAAACCATGCTGTACCGCAAGGTCATGATCGAACAGTACAAAAGTTTCCTGATGGAGAAATTCTGGTCGGGTTGGGGCCTGACCACAGTGCCCACCATTCGGGGCATGGAGTCGGTAGACAACGCCTTCTTTTTGATGGCGTTACAGCATGGTGTGCTGGCACCCACCGTATTTGCCACCATTTTTGTGTACGCCATCCTGTCGCAAGTGAAGTTTGGCCTGAAAGCCCCGGTGGGTGAAGCCCCCATTGGTTTCACGTTTTCCGGCATCTACCTGATGTGTTTTATTGCCTTTTCGACCGTTTACATGGGTTCTCAAACCGAACCCATGCTGTTTTTGCTGCTTGGCTGGGGCGAGAGCATCAAACATCGGGGCCATCAGCCGGACACCGATACGGCAGATTCGGCAAGTAAGACGGTGCCCAAGTCGCCCTTCAGACGCGTGATGTCTTGAGTTTGGTCTGCCTTTGTGCCAGGCGATGGCCAAGCGCGATCAGCGGGTTTTCGATCAGCAACAGGCTCAGGCTGGCGCAAACAAAAACCGCGATCAGGTTGTACGGGAAAACCTGCACCCACGCCAGGCCCGCCACCCGCTCATCGCTCCAGACCAGAAACAACTGTTGCCACAGGTACAAGCTGTAAGACAGCCGACCAACCAGTCGCAGGGGCGCACTTTCAAGCACCCGGCTTGTGAGTCGCTTGTCTTGCACCACGGTGCCCAAGATCAGCAGAGGGATCAGCATGGCCTTCAAGGTGATCAGGGCAAAGGCAAGTTTCCAGTTTCCACTTGGCAAGGCTTCGATCAGCAGCAAGGTCGCAAGCAGTACGGGCCAGCCCAAGGGATGGGCATACCACTGCTGCAAACGCTTCTTGAAAACGGCATCGCCATACAGCAGGGCGGTGAGCACACCCCACAAAATGCCATCGGCCTGGATGTCGGTTCGTCCCCAAAACACGGCGGGTGATGACCCACTGATCTGGAACTTGAAGTCCAGCGCACGCCAAAGCGCAATCAAGAGCGCCATGGCAAGCACCAAAACCAGCCTGCGCCGCGCCATTTTTAACAGCAGAAAAGCCGCT
>JBIJDQ010000067.1:0-8523 GCA_044344025.1 Rhodoferax sp. | reverse complement strand
CTGACGAATCAGTTCAAGCGGCGTGTCTTCGTCAAACCAGGTGACCAGGCTGCTGCTGGCCAGCGCGGCCATCACATAGGCGCGGTCCATTTCGTTGTTAAGTGGCCGGTCTGGCCCCTTGCCCAGACGACGCGCCGAGGCATCGGTATTGAGCGCCACCACCAGGCTGGCTCCCAGGGCGCGGGCTTGCGCCAGGTACACCACGTGGCCACGGTGCAGCACATCAAACACGCCGTTGGTAAACACCAGCGGCCGTGGCAACAGGCCAAGCTGCTGCGCCAGGTCTCTGGGGTGGCAAAGCTTGCTGACCAGCTCTGGCGCAGCATGTGCGGGGTCTAAGACAGAAATAGAAGGGGATTCAGGCATATGCTCCATGCTATCAGGCCAGCAGCGTCGCTTATGCTTGCGCCAGCTCTCTGGCTACCCTGCCAGTGGGCATAATCCTGCCCTACATGAACCTGATCCCCATCAACATTGATTCCATCGCGCTCGGCCGGCCGCTCCCCTGTGCGCTGCGCGACGACAGTGGCGTGTTATTGGCCAACAAAGGTTTTATGGTGAACAACCGGCTTGAACTCGAAGTCATGCTGGGCAAGCGCAGTCAGATTTTTATCGACTTTGACCAGTCGGACAACTTCCGACGCGCTTACGTCAGCCGACTCAACAACCTGGTGACACAAGACCGTGCCCTGGGTCAGATTGCTGACGTGCAAATGTCTGGCTACGGCTCAAAAAGATCCGCCACCGCCGTGGTCAGTGACGAGCCCGACTGGCTGGACCTGCAAACCCAAGCGCACGCCATGCTGCGCGACACCGAGGGCGACAGTTTTTTGCCCCGACTTGAGCGCCTGCAAAGCGCGCTGGAGCGCTACACCCTGCGCAACCCCGACGGCACACTGTTTGCGTTGATCAACCTGTCGGGCAGCGAAGTGCGCCAGTACAGCGCCACCCATGCCATGCTGGTATGTGTGGTGTGTTTTCTTGCCGCACGTGATGTGCTGAAGTGGCCCGACGCAGACATCAAATCGCTGTGCAGTGCCGCCCTGACCATGAACATCGGCATGACGGAGCTGCACGACCGCCTGACCTCCCAAATCCAGCCCCCCACGCCAGAGCAGGTCAAGCGGATTGAAACCCACGCACCACGCTCGGTTGACCTGTTGCAGCAAATGGGCGTGACGGACAACCTGTGGCTGGAAGCCGTGCTTTTTCACCGTGCTCAAATCCCTGGACCACTGGCCGCACGCAGCGCCGGCAAACGCTTGGCGCGGCTCATCCAGCGCACCGACATGTTCGCGGCCAGGCTCTCACCGCGTGCATCACGCGCCCCGGACTCTCCCGGCGCAGCCATGCAGTCGTGTTATTTTGACGAGAACAAAAAAATTGACGAGGCTGGTGCCGCACTCATCAAGGCTGTGGGCATTTACTCCCCAGGCACCTATGTGAGACTCACCACCAACGAAATTGCGGTGGTGATCAAGCGCGGACTCAACACCACCATGCCAAAAGTGGCTGTGCTGATCAACCGCCAGGGCATGGCCACCGGCGAGCCCATCATGCGGGAAACCAGCCTGGCCGAGTTCCGGATTGTGGCAAGCGTGCCCTACCGGGAGGTCAAGGTCAGCCACAACCTTGAACGTCTGCTGGCCTTGACCAAAACCATGGCCGCCGACCGGCCCTGGTAGTTCCCACGCGCGCCAAAGGCCAGCTGCGGCCCGTCTGACTTGGCACAGACGCCAAAACCTTCCCTACCCCGTGGACTGGGAGCATCTTCAATCCAATCCCCGGCCAAAGGCAACTGCTGGCCTTCTTTTTCGCCCGGCAGGGGTGGCGCATTAGCCATGCACCGAAAGGCCTTCGACCGGGCAAATCAAACGCAATACCATTGAATGTGCTAAATTACTAACCAGTCACAAAAATACGATTAAGTTCCAATTCATTCCTACACCATGAAAATTGCCATCATTGGCTCCGGTATCTCTGGTTTGGCTGCGGCACATGCCCTGCAAGGCCGAGCTGAGATCAGCCTGTTTGAAGCGGGCAATTACTTTGGTGGTCACACCCACACGGTGGACATCACCTTGCCCACTGCGCGCGGACCGGTGACCCATGGCGTGGATACTGGCTTCTTGGTGTTCAATGAGCGGACCTACCCGCAATTGATTGAGCTGTTTACACAGCTGGACGTGAAGACCTCCAAGTCGGACATGTCGTTCTCGGTGCAGGCACCTGCAGCACAAACGGGCCAAATTCTGGAGTGGAGTGGCTCATCGCTGAACACCGTGTTTGCACAGCGGGGCAACTTGGTCAACCCGCGCTTTTTGCGCATGCTGCGTGATGTGCTGCGCTTCAACACACTGGCCACCCGCATCGCCGCTGAAGGCCTAGAGGCCGACATGATGCAGCCGCTGGCAGGGTTCCTGTGCCAGCAGAAGCTCTCCAATGAGTTTCGCGACTGGTATTTGTTGCCCATGCTCGGCTGTATATGGAGCTGCCCGACCGACCAGATGCTGCAATTTCCCGTGGCCACCATGATCCGTTTTTGCCACAACCACGGCCTGCTCCAGGTCAGCAACCGCCCTCAGTGGTGGACGGTCGACGGGGGGGCGCGCCATTATGTTGACAAAATCACAGCCAAAGTGGCGAATAAGCGGCTGAACACCCCGGTGCAACGCATCACACGCGATGCGCACGGCGTCAGCATCACGTCCGGGGGACAAACCGAGCGCTTCGACAAGGTGGTGCTGGCCTGCCACTCCGACCAGACACTGGCCCTTTTGGCGGCACCGTCTGAACAAGAAAGGGCCACGCTGGGCGCGATCCGTTACCAACCCAACCACGCCGTGCTGCACACCGACACCGCAGTGTTGCCAAAAAACCAGCGTGCCTGGGCCGCCTGGAACTACCAGCGCCCGTCACCGAGGGTCGCACTGACACAAGCAAACCAAAGCCCTTGCCTTGACTCTGGTCGCGACAGCGCCGCCCACGCCAGCCAAAACCAGGTTTGCCTGCACTACCTGTTGAACCGCCTGCAGCCGCTGCCGTTCACGCAGCCGGTGGTGGTGTCGCTGAACCCGATCACCGACATCGACCCCGCCCAAGTGCATGGCAGGTTTGACTACGCCCACCCGGTGTTCGATGTGGCTGCCATTGAGGCGCAGCGCCAGGTGCGCTGGCTGCAAGGCCAGCAGCACAGCTATTTTTGCGGCGCATGGACGGGCTACGGGTTCCATGAAGACGGCCTGAAATCCGGTCTGGCGGTGGCGCAACTGCTGAAATCCCTCTGATTTATGATCAATTGGCTTGCAGTCCTTATGAAACAAGCGTTAGCAGCTATCAATAGCATAGCTATTGGCCGAGCACTATTCTGCGCAAACCTGCGCGAAGCCACGTCATGAATGTGCCAACAACCACCTCTTGCGGCCAACAAGCGCTGATCGGTTTTGGCCAAGTGCGCCACACCCGCCTCAAGCCCGTGCGCCATGCGTTTGCCTACGCCACCTACTTCCTGATGCTGCCCATGCGCAGCCTGCAGCGCCAACCCAGCGCAAGCCTGGCGCGCAACCGCCGGGCGCTGCTGAGCTTTTTTGATGCGGACCACGGTGACGGGCGCAGCGCAGCGCAGGGCGGTGCCCTGGCCTGGCTGGACGAACTGCTCCAACGCGAAGGCATTGGCGACGCGCAGGGCGAGGTCTGGCTGCACACCTACCCGCGCGTGCTGGGTTTCACCTTCAAACCAGTGAGCTTCTGGTACTGCCACCGGGTAGATGGCACCCTGCGCGCCGTGGTGGTTGAGGTCAACAACACCTTTGGAGAACGCCACTGCTATTTGCTTGGCGCACCGCAGTTTGGCGTGGAACAACGCGCCAGCAAGGTGTTTCATGTGTCGCCGTTTTGTCCGGTGGAAGGGGGCTACCGCTTTCGCTTCATGCTTACCCCTGACCGCAGCCGCACCGTGGCGCGGGTTGACTTTGATGATGCCACCGGCCCCTTGATTGAGACCAGCGTCAGCGGTGCACTGGAGCCACTGAATGCCCGGTCCACCCGCAAAGCCCTGCTGCGCTACCCGGCCATGACCGTCGGCGTGGTGCTGCGCATTCATTGGCAAGCCGTCAAATTGTTCCTGAAAAGTGTGCCTTTTTTCCGCAAGCCCACACCCCCTGCCCAATTCACTACCCGCTAAAGGGCCCCACCATGAACAGCACCACCAGCACCCCCAATGCCCGCGCGTTCGACTTGCCCTCTGATGCCCCCAGAGCGGCCCGCACGGTACTCAAACTCCTGAACCGGCTTCGCCACGGCAGCCTGACGCTGCAACTGCCTGACGGCCGCATGCAGCGCTTTGGCAGCCAGACCCTGCCCCACGCCACGCTGGTGCTGCACAACTGGCGCACATGTGGCGCGGCACTCAAGTCGGGTGATATTGGTTTTGCCGAGAGCTTCATCGCAGGCGACTGGAGCACCCCCAACCTGACTGAACTGCTGCGCGTGCTGGTGAAAAACCGCGTTGAAGTTGAAGACGTGATTTACGGCACCTGGGCTGGGCGCCTGCTCTACCGCATCAAGCACCTGCTGCACCGCAACACGCGCGCCAGCAGCCAGAAAAACATCCACGCCCACTATGACTTGGGCAACGCGTTTTACCAACTCTGGCTCGATGACAGCATGAACTACTCAGCCGCCATTTTTGACGGCAATCTGGCCCAACCCATGGCGCAGGCACAGGCCACCAAGGTGCGTCGGGCATTGTCCGAGGCTGGGGTCAAGCCTGGTGACCGCGTGCTGGAAATTGGCTGCGGCTGGGGCGCGCTGGCCGAAATGGCCTGCACCAAATTTGGCGCGTCCTTGACGGGTGTGACGCTGAGCACCGAACAACTCGCGTTTGCCAAAGACCGCATGCAGCACCTGGGTGTTGCCCCTGCGCACGGCCCTTCCGGCCCCGGCTTGCACGGTGATGCGCAACGCACCCCCCCCCGATGTGACCTGCGCCTGCAAGACTACCGCGACATCGACGACGCACCGTTTGATGCCATTTGCTCCATCGAAATGCTCGAAGCCGTGGGGCGTGAGTACTGGCCCACTTACTTTGCCACCGTGGCCAAGCTGCTAAAACCCGGCGGCAAGGCCTGCCTGCAAAGCATTGTGATTGACGACGCGCTGTTTGAGCGCTACGTACACTCCACCGACTTCATCCAGCAGTACATCTTCCCCGGCGGCTGCCTGCCTTGCCCACGTGAGCTGCTGGCGCAAGCCCGGGCAGCGGGGCTGGAGGTGGTTAACGTTTACGCCTTTGGCCACGACTACGCCGAAACCCTGGCCCGCTGGCGCGAACGCTTTCTGGCCCAGCGCACGGCGGTGCTGGCCGGTGGGTTCGACGAGCGCTTCATGCGCATCTGGGAGTTTTACCTGGCCTATTGCGAGGCGGCCTTCAAGGAAAACAACATCGACGTGCTGCAGGTCACCCTGCAAAAACCCGTCTGATCACGGCCCACACCATGCGCACGCCACCCCGCAGTTTGGCCCACCACGCGCAACCCACAGCGGGTTTTCCCACGCGCCGCAAAATGCTGGTGGCAGCCGGTGCAACACTCGCCTCAGGGCCATGGGCTGCGGCGAGTGCGCAGACCAGCGCTGTCTGGCCCGAGGTCAGCAGCGCCATGGCAGATGCCCGCCTGGCGGGAAGCACCCGCCTGCGGGTGTGGGGTTTTGAGGTGTACGACGCGCAGTTGTGGGTGGCACCGGGCTTTCGCGCCAACCAGTTTGCCCAGTTTCCACTGGCTTTGAGCCTGCATTACCTGCGCGCGCTGAAAGGCGCAGCCATTGCACAGCGCTCGCTGAAAGAAATGCGGGGCAGCGGACCCGTCCCCGAAGCCCTGGCCGACCAATGGCTGACGGCCATGACACAGACGTTCCCCAACGTGCAGGCCAATGACCGCCTGACCGGCCTGCACAAGCCAGCTGTGGGCGCACGCTTCTGGCTCAACGGCCAGCCCCAAGGCGAGATTGCCGACCCACGCTTTAGCGCGTCTTTTTTTGGCATCTGGCTTTCTGAGGCCACCAGCGAGCCCACCCTGCGCCGCGAACTGCTGGTCGGTGCCACGCCATGACCGCCAGCGCCCACAGGCCCACCGACACGGCGTTTACCTGGCGTGCCGGTTGGCGCTATGGGTTGATGGGCTTGCCGCTGGCGTTTGTGGCGCTACCGCTGTATGTGCTGCTGCCCAACCACTACGCGCGTGAATTCGGGTTGGGTCTGGGGACTTTGGGTGCCTTGCTGCTGGCGGTGCGCTTGTTCGACGCGGTGATCGACCCTTGGCTTGGGCGATGGACCGACCGCCTGTTTTCGCGCAGCCTGACCGCCGTGTTGGGCTGGGGCGCACTGGCGGCGGCCCTGTTGTGTGCTGGCTTTGGCCTGATGTTTTTTCCGCCAAACGCCTTGACTGACACCTTGATTGCCTCTGGCGTAAACGGCTTGCTGCTATGGCTGGGTTTGAGCCTGCTGCTGACCACGGTGGCTTTCAGTGCGCTAAGCATCCTGCACCAGGCCTGGGGCGCACGTCTGGGCGGCAACGAGGCCAAGCGCAGCCAAGTTGTGGCGTGGCGCGAGGGGTTGGGGCTGGCGGGCGTGGTTTTGGCATCTGTTTCGCCTGTGGTCCTTGGTTTACCGGCCACCACAGCTGTTCTTTTTATAGCATCTATTGTGGCATGGCTAGCCTGGCGCAACGGGCCAGCACCGCTCAGCCCGCACCACGCCCGACAGCCATCCAGCGCACAGCAACTGCAGCCGCAAACTGCGCCGACCCGCAGCGTGTGGCTGCCCTGGACGCGTCCGGGGTTTCGCGCGCTGATGGCAGTCTTTATGGTCAACGGCATTGCCAGCGCGGTGCCCGCCACGCTGATTTTGTTTTTTGTGCAAGACCGCCTGCAAGCACCGGCGGCCATGGCGCCGCTGTTTTTAGGCACCTATTTCATCTGCGCGGCGCTTGCGCTGCCGCTTTGGCTCAAGCTGGTGGGGCGCATCGGGCTGGCGCGCACTTGGGCACTTGGCATGGCGCTAGCACTTGGCGTGTTTGCTTTTGCCGCCCAGCTCGGCGCTGGTGACAGCCTGGCCTTTCTGCTGGTGTGTGCATTGAGTGGCGTGGCCATGGGCACCGACCTGGCACTACCAGCTGCCCTGCTGAACGGGCAGATTGAAGCGCAAGGTGACCGTGGTCAGGCCGAGGGTGCCTACTTTGGCTGGTGGGCTTTTGCCACCAAACTCAACCTGGCGCTGGCCGCAGGTCTGGCCCTGCCCCTGCTTGGTGCCTTGGGCTACTCCCCCGGTGCGCGTGATGCACAGGCACTCACCACACTGACCTGGGCCTACTGCCTGCTGCCGTGCCTGCTGAAAACCCTGGCACTGGGCTTGCTCTACACCTTCATCATCAGGAAAACACCATGAAAAGACGACTGCTTTTGGGCTCTGTTGCGGCCGCCACAGTGGGTTTCAGTGGCTGCGCTTCCCAGCACATTGATGCCTACCAGGCTGAAAAACCAGTTCTGGATTTGCGCAGCTACTTTAACGGCACGCTGGATGCCTACGGCATCTTCACCGACCGATCCGGCCAAGTGGTGAAACGCTTCACGGTGGTGATGCAATGCAGCTGGATCGGCGACGAGGGCGTGCTCGACGAAGCCTTCACTTACTCGGATGGCAGCACCCAACGGCGCGTCTGGCGCGTCAAGAAGCTGTCTGATGGTCAGTACACCGGCCAGGCCGATGACGTGATCGGCACCGCCTTGGGCACCAGCCGGGGCAACGCCTTGAACTGGCGCTACACGCTGGCGCTGCCGGTCGACGACCGGGTGTTTGAGGTGCAGTTTGACGACTGGATGTACCTGATGACCCCCAGCGTGATGTTGAACAAGGCCCGCATGAGCAAGTTTGGGGTGTATTTGGGTGAGGTCACCTTGTCGTTCACCCGACGGTCTGCTTGAATTTGTAAGAAATCAGCCTCTGGTGCTTGATCCGCAAGCGCAAGTAACTATAAATAATGTAGCGAATAATGTTTTTCTCTTCTTCACTTAACCCTCGTCTGAGCAACTGGCACGGCAAAACCGTCTGGCTGGTGGGTGCTTCCAGCGGCATTGGCGAGGCCACAGCCCATGCGCTGCACGCGCAGGGTGCGCGGGTGGTGGTGTCGGCACGCCAGGCCACCCTGCTGGCGGCTTTTGTGCAAGCCCATCCCACCAGCCAGGCACTGGTGCTGGATGTGACCGATGCCCACGCTGTGAGCGTGGCGGCTGCGGGTTTGCTGGCGCTTGGCCCACTGGACTGCGTGGTTTACTGCGCTGGCCACTACCAGGCCATGCGGGCCAACCACTTGAATCTGGCTGACATGAAGCGCCATGTGGACGTGAACTACGTCGGCGCGCTGCATGTGCTTGACGCCGTGCTGCCCGCGATGCTGGCACGCGGCCAGGGGCACATCAGCCTGGTTGGCAGCGTGGCCGGTTATGGTGGTCTGCCCAACAGCCTGGCTT
>JBIJDQ010000066.1:0-8534 GCA_044344025.1 Rhodoferax sp. | reverse complement strand
GCGACCCAGAAGGAAAACGGCCAGCCAAAAAAGCTGAACGTCAGTTCGCGGGCGAAAAACACCACCACGAAAGTTACGAAAAACCACAGCCCCAGCAATAGGGCCGTGATTCGCAGGTTTTTGTTCCAGTATTCCTGGTGCCTGGCAGATAACTGCATTGTTTGCTCCTCTTTATAAGTTGAAAAACACACACTGACCAACCTCAAACCTTTTCCTGCCCTGCTAAATCTCGTTGTTGACTTTCAATCCGGTTTCCCGCTCCAGTTGCGCTGCTACTTTTGGCTCAAAGCCTTTCAAGTGGCGGATCACGGCGCGGGCTTCTTCTGGCTGATGCAAATCCAGGTGCACACGGGCCATCTGGTACCAACCAAACGGGCTCATGGGCTGCAGTTTGGTGTTGCGCTGGAGCGCGACCAACGCCTCATCAAGCCGGCCCAAACGCACCAGCACCAGGCCCAGACCGTACCAGGCACGGTCCATTTTTTCTTCGATTTGAATGGCGGCACGAAAACCCCGTTCAGCCGTTTCAAGTTGTCCCAACTGCTCGGCGACAAAGGCGTGGTTGAAATGTGCGTTGGACATTTGTGGCTGCAGCGCCAGCACCCGGGCGTAATAGTCAAGCGCCACCGCCGACTGCAGGGCCTGGAGTGCGTCATACGCCAGGCTGTTGAGTGCCAGCACGTTGTCAGGGGAGCGCTCCAGCAGTTCCAGAAACACCGCTTTGGCAGCCCTGCGCATGCCCAGAAACAGAAAAATCTTGGCGCGCCAGATTTGAATAAACCGCTCAATGCGGCTTGGCCGCCCGGTTTCGGTCTGCAGGTCGATTTGGCTTACTGACATGCGCCTGCTCCCAGTGCCATGCACAGGTCAATCTTTACCTTGACCACCAACACCCAGCCAATCAGCAACCAACTGGCGGCTGCCAGGGGAATGTGCTGGTCCAGTATGAGTTTGGGACTGACCCGGCGCGTCAGCCACAAGGCCGGTTTGGCTGCCACATCAAGCAACTGCCAAAAAATATTGCCGGTGCGCTTGGCACCGGCCAGCAAGCCCAGAATAAAGCGCGCCACGATGAACATCAGCGACAACTCGATCAGGCTCTTCAAGATCAAAACAGTCAGCAACATGGGTTTAAGTTCTAGGGTGAGTAAGTCTTTGTAAGGTGGACTGTTGTGGTCAAGACTGACTGTGGACTGACGAAAATTTCGGCAATTTCTCTGTTGCAGGGTTAACCCAGGTAAGTTTTTTCACAATGCAAAAAATCCTTGTTTTTTTTGCTATTCCTAGGGTAAACACCAAGTATTCCAATCAACTCGATGTCAACTTGGAAGCAAAAAAGTCAGTCAAAAAAAACAGGCCAAAGGCTAAACTGTTTGCATGAGTCAACCCTTCGCGACATCAGCATCAATGACCCAGCAACAGCGCCAGACGTTCAGTCCGTCAGCCAGTTTGTTGCAAAATTTTCGGCAGGAATTGGTGTCGCATCCGCCCTTTGCGCAGATGGCGCCCGAGGCGGTGGACTTTTTTCTGACACATGCCCAGCAGGTCTATTACGCGCCCGATGACATCGTGCAGCAGCCGTCAATGGGCGTGGTCAAGCAGTTGTTCTTCATCCGGCAGGGCGCAGTGACCGGCACGCGTGGTCTGGCTGAACAATTGGGCGGCGCTTTTGAATACCAGGCGGGTGATCTTTTTCCGGTCAGTGCGGCGGTGGGCGGCCGGGCCGTCACGGCCACCTATCGGGCTTGTGCCGACACCTTTGTGCTGGTGCTTGATGTGGCCGACATGCAGGCCCTTGCGCAGCGAAGTCCGCCTTTCACCGAGTATTTGAATTTGCGCACCACCATGTTCCTGGAACTTTCGCGCAAGGCGATTCAGGCCGCTTATTCGGCTCAAGGCAGTGCAGAGCAAACCTTGGAGCGCTCACTGGGGGACTTGGCGAGTGCCGCGCCGGTGACCTGCTCGCCTGACACACCGCTGCGCCAAGCGTTGCAACAAATGCATCAAAAACGCATCGGCTCGATGCTGGTGACTGACCAGACCGGGGCGCCGGTGGGCATCCTGACACGTTACGACGTTTTAGGGCGAATCACGCTGGCACAGGTGTCACTTGACACCCCGATAGCGCAGGTCATGGTGTCGCCGGTGTACACGCTGACCGAGCAGCATTGCGCCCAAGATGCCGCGCTGTTGATGTCCCGGCATGGCATGCGCCATGTGCCGGTGACGCGTGATGGGGTGGCAGTTGGCATGGTGTCGGAGCGCGATTTGTTTGCCTTGCAAAAACAAAGCTTGAAAAGTGTCAGTTCTGCCATTCGCGCCGCACCCGATGCTCAGGCGCTCAAGCTGCTGGCACCGGACTTGCGCCGCCTGGCTGGCAATTTGCTGGCGCAGGGGGTGGGCGCGCGCCAATTGACCGCGCTGATCAGCCATCTGAACGACTTGCTGACCGAGCAATTACTGAAGCTTAAGGCGGCTGAACATGGTTTGGATCTCAGTCGCTTTTGCTGGCTGTCCTTGGGTTCCGAGGGGCGTGAAGAGCAGACCATTGCCACCGATCAGGACAATGCCCTGATCCTGCCTGACGACAGCTCCGATGAGTTGCGTGAGTGCATCAGGGCATTTGCGCACGATGTCAATCTGGCGTTGGCAGATTGCGGCTACCCGTTGTGCAAGGGCGGCATCATGGCTGGCGAGCCGGCTTGTTGCCTGACACTGGCGCAGTGGCGTGCGCGCTTTCGGCACTGGATTGACCAGGGTTCGCCGCAGGACTTGCTCAATGCCAGCATTTATTTTGATTTTCGCGCACTGGCGGGTGACCGCAGTTTGGCCGACACCTTGCGCCGTGAAGTGATGGCTGCGGCCAGCAGCACGCCACGGTTTTTGAAGCAGATGGCGGTGAACGCGCTGACGCGCAGCGCGCCATTGAACTGGCGTGGCGCCATTGATACCGATCAACAAGGCGGTGTCGACCTCAAGTTGCAGGGAACAGCCATTTTTGTCGATGCTGCCCGCCTGTTCAGCTTGGCCCATGGCGTTGACCTGTGCAACACGCGCAAGCGACTGGAAGCGATTGGGCCGTTGATGAATTTGCCAGCAACCGAATTTGGCGCCTGGGTAGGTGGCTTTGAATTTTTGCAAATTCTGCGCTTGCGCCTGCAACTCGAAAGCCAGTCCGCGCCAGACAATCCCAACCGGATTGAGGTGGTTGGGCTCAACGACATTGACCGGCGCATCTTGCGCGAGTCGTTTCGTCTGGCGCGGCAATTGCAGCAGCGTTTACAGCTCGACTATCAAAGGTAACTTGTGCGCTGGCTAGACCGTTTAATGGGCTCATCTGCATCGCCGGTGGATGAGACGCGCTGGGTCATGCTGGATGTGGAAACCAGCGGACTCGACCCCACGCGAGACCGTTTGTTGGCAATTGCCGCGATTGGGCTGCGGGTCGACTGGCGGGCCAAAACGCTGAATGTCGACATTGGCGACAGCTTCGAGGTGGTGCTGCAGCAAGACCAGGTGTCGAACAAGGACAACATTTTGCTGCATGGCATTGGTGTGCAGCAGCAGCGCGACGGCATGGCGCCAGCCCTGGCCATGGGTGCCTTCAGAAGCTTTGTCGGTCAGTCACCGCTGTTGGCATTTCACGCCGCCTTTGACCAGACCATGATCGCTCGTTATGCGCGGCTGCATCTGTCTGCCGACTTGCCCAACTCCTGGCTTGATCTGGACCATCTGTGCGCCGTTACCTTTGAGCGGGTGAAGGCGCGTGCACTGGATGAATGGCTGAGCCACTTTGGCATTCGGTGTTTGGTGCGGCACCAGGCGGCAGCAGACACTTTGGCTGAATGCGAGTTGTTGCAACGCATCTGGCACAAACTGGCACCGCAATGTGCCTGCTGGCGCGACGTCCAAACTCTGGCAGACCAGCACCGCTGGCTGGCGCGAGCATGCTGATTTCACGACTGCACCGCGGTCATGGCAAGGAGACTGAAATGCTTGACGGTTTACGTTCCCAACGGCAGTTGGCGCTGTTTGTTTGCGCCTGGCTGGCTTTTAATTTTCCTCTGCTTGCCTTGTGGGATCACAAAATCAACCTGGCCGGTATCCCGATGTTTCCGTTGGCTATTTTCGTTCTCTGGGGCTTGCTGATTGCTGGCCTTGCGGTGCTGATGGAGTATGGACCACCCGATTCAGGGGGTGCTTGACCATGCTGTCGCCGGTTCTGGTGATCGGGGCATGTTTTGCCTATTTGCTGCTGCTGTTTGCGGTGGCCAGTTTTGGCGACTGGCGTGCGGCGCAGGGCCGCTCCATCATTGCCAACCCCTGGACTTATGCCTTGTCGCTGGCGGTGTATTGCACCGCCTGGACCTACTTTGGCAGCATCGGGCGTGCAGCTTCGGGTGGCATCTGGTTTTTGCCGATTTACCTGGGGCCCACGCTGGCCATGGTGTTGGGCTGGCTGGTGGTGCGCAAGATGATTCGCATTGCCAAAACTTACCGCATTACCTCGATTGCCGACTTCATTGGCAGCCGTTATGGCAAGAGCCCGCTGCTGGCGGGGTTGGTGACCCTGATTGCGGTGGTGGGCATCGTGCCCTACATTGCGCTGCAACTCAAGGCAGTGTCTGCCGGGTATGGCTTGTTGACAGCCAGTTCCCTGAGCGAAGTGCCCACACAGGCACATTGGACACAGGACAGCACCTTTTACATGGCCTTGGCATTGGCGGGCTTCACCATGGTGTTTGGCGCCCGGCATCTGGATTCGGCCGAGCGCCACGAAGGCATGGTGGCGGCGATAGCGTTTGAATCGGTGGTCAAACTGGTGGCCTTTCTGGCGGTGGGCCTGTTTGTGGTGTACGGCATGTTCAATGGCCTGACTGACCTGTTTTCGCGGGCGCAGGCGGTGCCCGCGCTGGCCAAGCTGTTGCGGCTGGAACAAAGCGGCCAATTCGCCTGGACGCAGTGGTTTGCCATGACGCTGCTGTCGATGCTGTCGGTGATCTTTTTGCCGCGCCAGTTTCAGGTGATGGTGGTGGAAAACGTGCAGGAGAGCCATTTGCGCCGCGCGGTCTGGGTGTTTCCGCTGTACCTGTTGGCCATCAACCTGTTTGTGTTGCCGATTGCGTTGGGCGGCTTGTTGTACTTTGATGGTGCCAAGTTCAATGCCGACAACTTTGTGCTGTCACTGCCCTTGGCCGCAGGGCAACCGGCGCTGGCGCTGTTTGCGTTCATTGGCGGTTTGTCAGCGGCGACCGGCATGGTGATTGTGGAAACCATTGCGGTGTCCACCATGGTCTGCAATGAACTGGTGATGCCCTTGCTGCTGCGCACAGCGCGTTTCAGGTCGGAGTCAGGGCAAGATCTGACGCGCCTGCTGCTGAACATTCGCCGCGCTGCCATTCTGGGGGTGCTGGTGTTGGGGTATGCCTACTTTCATCTGGCGGGCGAGGCCTATGCGCTGGTCAGCATCGGCCTCATCAGCTTTGCGGCGGTGGCCCAGTTTGCCCCTGCCGTGCTGGGTGGCTTGTACTGGAAAGGCGCCACTCGGCTGGGTGCGCTGGTGGGGCTGTTGGCGGGGTTTGTGATGTGGGGTTACACCCTAATGCTGCCCTCGTTGGCCAAGTCTGGATGGCTCAGTGATGTCTTTTTGACGCAGGGCTTATGGGGCTTGGCCTGGCTGCGACCTGAGCAGCTGTTTGGCTTGCGGGGGCTGGACTACCTGACGCATTCGCTGTTCTGGAGCTTGCTGGCCAATATTGGGGCGTACATCGGTCTGTCGCTGTGGCGTGCACCCAGTGGCCTGGAGGCCAGCCAGGCGATGTTGTTTGTTGATGTGTTTGACCGCACCACCACGGCCCGGCCAGTGTTTTGGCGGGGCCGCGCAACGGTGCCTGATTTGCTACGCTTGTGTGAGCGCTTTATGGGCGTGGACAAAGCGCAGGCCTTGTTTTTGACCTATGCCAACCAGGAAGGTGTGCGACAGCCCAAGGACATCACCCCCGATGCCCGCTTGGTGCAATTTGTGGAAACCCAGTTGGCGGGTGCCGTGGGCAGCGCCTCGGCCCGGGTGCTGGTGGCCAGCAGCGTGGAAGAAGAAACACTGACACCCGACGATGTGTTGCGAATTCTGGACGAAACATCACAACTTCGGGCGTACTCGCGTGAGTTGGAAGAAAAATCGGCCTCGCTGGAGCGGGCCACGGCGGAATTGCGCGCTGCCAACGAGCAGCTCAAGAGCCTGGACGGTTTGAAAGATGACTTCATGTCTTCCGTGACCCATGAGCTGCGCACACCGTTGACCAGCATTCGGGCCCTGGCGGAATTGATGCGCGATGATGCCGACATGCCGTCTGAGCAACGCCAGCAATTTGTTGGCATCGTGGTGAGCGAAACCGAGCGTCTGTCCCGCTTGGTGAACCAGGTGCTTGACATGGCCAAGATTGAATCGGGCCACGCCGACTGGGACACCGTATCGGTGGACATGTGTGCGCTGGTCAAACAAGCGGTGGTGACCACCTCCGAGCTGTTTCGCGAGCGCCAGACGCAGGTGAACCTGGACGTGCCGCCCACCGCGTTGATGATCATGGCCGACCCTGACCGGCTGACCCAGGTGATGTTGAATTTGCTCTCCAACGCGGCCAAGTTTGTGCCGGTGCCAGGGGGTCGGGTTGGCGTAAGCCTGAGCAGCGACGATGCCGGCATCACAGTGCGGGTCACCGACAACGGTCCGGGTGTCTCGGCAGCGCAGCAGGCCCTGATTTTCGAAAAATTTCGCCAGGGTGGTGAGGCCACCAACCGGCCGCAGGGCACCGGCCTTGGGCTACCCATCAGCCGCCAGATCGTGGCGCACTTTGGTGGGCGCCTGTGGCTGGAGTCAAACCCTGGCCAAGGCGCTGCCTTTTGCTTCTTTTTGCCTGTCAAAATATAAATGAGGAGAATCCCATGAACCCAAAAATACTGGTGGCTGACGACGAGCCGAACATTGTGATTTCGCTGGAGTACCTGCTCAAGCGGGAAGGCTACACCGTGGTCATTGCCCGTGATGGCCAGGAGGCCCTGGACGCGATTGCCCGAGAGTTACCCGATCTGGTGCTGCTGGACGTGATGATGCCCAAGAAAACAGGTTTTGAGGTTTGCCAGGAAGTACGCGCCAGCGATACCCTGCAAGCCACCAAGATTCTGATGCTCACCGCCAAGGGGCGTGACACCGACGTGGCCAAAGGCACCGCATTGGGTGCGGATGCCTACATGACCAAGCCGTTTTCAACCCGTGATCTGGTGGCAAAAGTGGCGGAAATGTTGGGCCGTGTGAAATGAACCGTACGAAGCTTGATCGCCGTCTGGTGATGGCGATTGCCGTCATTGGCGTGGCTACCGTGGTCTGGTTGTTGCTGACCATTGGGTTGATTGGCTCCACGCTGGAGCCTGTGCAGCGCAGTTTGGTGATTGAACAACTTGCCCCCCGCTTTGTGCTGATTGGTATGACCTGGGTGCTTGGTCTGGTCAGCATTGCCGCCACGCTGCACTGGTTGTTTAGGCGCTATGCCGCAGCACCTGCCCGGCTTGTGGAGCAAACCCAGGTTTTGTTAGCCGCCCCCAAAGCCGCCCCGATGAACCACGAGGGGACCAAAGAAACCAAAGCCCTGGCGGACGTGATTTTTCAGCTGGCTTCACAGCGTGACAGCCTGCGCGAAGACGTGGCTGCCCAAATTGCCCAAGCCAGTGCCGGGGTGCAGCAGGAAAAAAACCGCCTGGCCGCGCTGATGTCAGAGCTGACCCAAAGTGTGGTGGTGTGTAACCTGGACGGCCGCATCATTCTCTACAACAACCGCGCCCGTTTGCAGTTCAAGGCGCTGTCTGTGGCGCCCACATTGGCCGGTGGTGCCGAGCTGGTGGGCATTGGGCGATCCATTTACGCCGTGTTTGACCGTCAGTTGGTGGCCCATGCGCTGGAGAGCATTCAGCAGCGGGTCAGCCGTGGTGCGGGCAGCCCGTCGGCCCAGTTTGTCACCACCACGCAGGCCGGGCAGTTGCTCAAGGTGCAGATGGCTCCGGTGCGCAATGCCGAGGTGACCAGTGGCACGGCCGAGATCAGCGGTTTTGTGCTGATGCTCGACAACGTGACCCGGGCCTTTGAAGAAGAGCATGTGCGTGACCAGTTGTTGCACGGCTTGACGGAGGGCAGTCGCTCATCGTTGGCCAACATTCAGGCTGCGGTGGACATGCTGGCCTACCCGGACCTGGATGCCGACATGCGTGAGCGGTTTTTGACCGTGGTGCGCGAAGAAGTAGCCAACCAGAGTGAGCGCATCAGCGCCATGACCCAAAAAGCCACCGAGGGCCTGAAAGCCCGCTGGCCGCTGGAAGAAATGCTGGGTGCCGACGTGTTGCTGGCATCCCAGCGCCGCATTGAGGCGCGCAACAAACGCACGGTGACGCTGGAAAACCTGGATGCCAGTGTCTGGCTGAAGGTGGACAGCTTCAGCCTGACGCAGGCCCTTGACTACCTGGCCATGCGTCTGGTGGACGAGTTT
>JBIJDQ010000065.1:0-8575 GCA_044344025.1 Rhodoferax sp. | reverse complement strand
GTGCCGGGCAACGTGGTGATTAGCACCGCTTGCAGGGTGTTGACGGTGATGCCTGCGTCCAGCGGGTCGGTAAAGCCAAAGTCGCTGGCTTGCAGCGCGACCACCGCGTCCTCCAAGCTGGTGACGGTGCTGGCCACGCCCACTGGCGCGTCGTTCACCGGGCTGAGGGTCAGCGTGGCCGACTGCGTGCTGCTGGTGGCAATGCCGCCATTGGCGGTGCCACCGTTGTCGGTGTAGGTCACGCTGATGACCACCTCGCCATTGAAGTTGGCCGCAGCGGTGTAGGTCAAGTCGCCATTGGCGTCGATGCTGGGCAGCACGGCAAAGGCGGCGTTGTTGCTGGTGGTGACGGTGTAGCTGCCGGTTTGGGCTGCTTCGTCAGCCGGGCCCAGGTTCAGGGCGCTGGCAAAGCCCGCCACCGTTTGTGCGCCCGCGTCTTCCAGCACCGCTGCCGGGTTGGCCGCCAGGGTGAAGCTGGGGTAGTCGTTGACCGCCGTGACGTTGACCGTGACGGTGGTGCCGCCCGAGTTTTGCCCGCCTGCGCTGGTGTGGAATGTGAAGCTGCCCGCACCAAGGCCATTGGCGTTGGCGCTGGGCACAAAGGCCACGTTGCCGCCGTTGGTCAGTGTGGTGCCGGTGGCGCTGATAGCCGCGCCCAGCGTGCCGTTGCTGGCCACCTGGTACAGCGTGCCGCCGGTGGGCAGGGTGTCGATGACAAAGCTGACGGCATCGCCATCGGCATCGGCCCCGGTCAGGGTGATGACGCGGGCGGCTGCGTCTTCCAGTACCGTGACGGTTTGGCCGGTGGCGGTGGGGGCCACGTTGCTGGCCGTGTTATAGGTGCTCAGGCCAATGGTTTTGACCAGATCGCCCGAGGTGGGCGTGACGCTGTTGAACGAGCCGGGGGTGGTGCGGGTTTCAACGTGCGGCCAACTGCCAAGAGTTGGTTCATTGCCAATGTAGTCACGAAAATTGGGTGCTTGGAAGCCAATACTGGCATTGCTGCTCGGCGCATACAGATACACATACGTGTATCCACCGTAGCCGTAGTTGATCATGGCCGTCTCAGTGCCCGAGGCACCAAACATAATTTCCCAGTCAATTGTGGTGAATACGCTGATCTCACCGCTGGCCCGGATAAAGCCCTGGATGAACCCGGCGGGCAGGTAGGGCACAAATTGGGCATAAGGGACATAAGCCGTGCTTTGTGTATGGCTGCCGCTGCTAAAGCCAGTCGCTGATGCTGGCACCCCGCTCAGTGAAGGCAGGGTGGCCAGGCTGTAAGTGGCATCCGGGTTGGGGCCGTTGACACTGGTCATGCGGTATTCGGTGCTGGCCGGTGTCTCGCTGGGGAAGGTGATGCCCGCCGCGCTGCCCACCACATACGAGATAGCGCGCGCGGTGGTGTTGCCCGCGTTGTTGCTGTACTCCACCAGCCGCAGGGCGCTCTGGTAATCGGCAGCGGTGCCGGCGCCGCTCAGGTTCAGGCGGCCGCTGTTGGCATCAAAACTGGCGCTGATGGTGCCTTGCGAGCCGGCATAGCTGCCGCCCCCCATGCGCATGAAATCGCTGCCCTTTTGGTAGCCGGTGCTGAACCACACAATGGCCGAGCCTTCGGTACCGGCATCAATGTCGGCGGTGGTCAGGTTGCTGTTGAGGGTGCGCCAGGCACCGCCGGTGATGTTGGCGCTGTAGCTGCTGGCTTGCAGGGTGAGCACGGGCGTGTCGTTCACGCCCTGCAGCAGCAGGCTGTGGTTGAGGGTGGCTTGCAGCGCGCTGCCGCTGCCGGTTTGGCCGCCGTCGTTCATGGTCAGCTCAAAGTGGCGGGTTTCGCCGCCCACGGTCAGCGTTTCTGAGGTGCTGGCGTAGCCGAACGCGCGGGCCAGCGCCTGGGTGTAGGCCACGGTGGCGTTGCCGGTGAGGTTGAGCTTGAGGTCGGCGCCATTTTGGCCGTTGGCCACAGCGTCGATGCTGGCAATGTGCACGCCGTTGGCGGTAACGCTGCTGCCGCTGATGGCAAAGGTGTAGTTGGTGCCTTCGGAGTCAATGGTGGTGGCCAGCACGCTGAGCTGGTCGGCGCTGTTGCCGTCGGTGGTGTGCAGCTTGATGTGACCACCGGCCAAGCTGCTGGGGTTGTCCACATCGGTCGCCAGAATGCGGTTGAACAGGCGCTGGGCGGCGCCGTTCTCCACATACTGCACGGCGCTGTAGTAACCGGGGGCGGATGCGTCGGTGAGGGTGGGCGCGTCGTTCACCGGGGTGATGGCGATGTTGGCCGAGGTGCTGGCGTTGTCGGTGTAGCGGTATGGGAAACCCGGTGCATCGGTGGTGACGGCAATGTCGAGCACACGGGAGGTGCTGCTGTAGGCGTTGTCGTTGGCCGAGTAGGCCAGGTGGTCCACGATATTGTTGACCAAGCCCTCGGTGATGCTGGAATGCACCCGGATGCTGTTGACGTAAAAGTCGTTCGACACCGCGCCGCCCGAACCACCGCCGACAAAGATCAACTGGTAATTGCCGGCACTGGGGATGGTGCTGGTGGCGGTGGTCTGGGTTGTGATGGCGAAGCTGCCCGTGCCGTTGTACGAAAAGATGCGGCTTTCCGCACCCGTGTCCATGTTTTTCAGCAAGGCGTAAACGTCGGCATTGCCGGAAATGGCCGACACCGACCAGTCGAACTTGACCGCATCGCCCGCGTTGGCGGCAAAGGTGTTGGAAGTGACGCTGCCACCATGCACGGTGACGTTGTCCACACTACCCAGTGACGGGGGCCACAGGCTGGGTGCATGCACCACACCCGAGGCTCGGGTGGTGATGCGCATGATGTAGTCGCCCGCCCCGAATTCTTGCCGGTTCACCGAGTAGCTGGCATTGGCCAGGTTGCCTGCAGCATCCAGCTGCGAGGCCGAGGTGCTGTAGCCCTGGGTGCCGTTGGCACCATCAAAATTGAGCAGTAGGCTGGCAAAGTTGAGCTGTAGGCTGGTGCTGTCGTTGCCGACCAGCGAGCCCAGCACGCTGGTGCCCGAGCCGGTGCCCAGATACAGGGTGCTGCCGCTGAGCGACACCACACCGGCGTTGGTGGCGGGATCAGCGCCATTCACAAAGGTCAGCTTGTCGCCCGCTGATGCGTCGCGAATGGACAGCGTCATGGCGCGCCCGGCGTAGCCGCCGGAGGCACCCGACAGGGTGAGTGCCCCGCCAAAGTTCACCGGCCCGGCGTTCTCGGTGGCCGAAATGGTGGTTAGCCCGGTGATGGAGGCGGCAGCCAGCGTGCCTGCATAGTCGGGCGCTGCCAGGGTGTCGGCTTGCACTGCGCCGGTGGCGGCTTCTAGCACCCAGTCACCCCCCAGCACGGCTGCGCCAGTGGCGTTGGTGCTGGCAGCCACGTCGGCCCCGGTGGCCTGTGCCAAGGCGCTGACAAAGGTTTGGCCCGCATCACCAGCGGCGACGTCGCAGCCGTAGATCAGCCAGTCGGCCTGCTCACTCAAGGCGGCCTGAATGGTTTGCAGCGCGCTGGCGTTGGCCGACTCGGCCAAAGACACGGTGGTCAGCGTGCCGCCAGACAGGTTTAAGGTGCCCGCGCTGCCGTGGCTGATGAGGTGAATGGCGTCCACCCCGCTCTGACCTTGCAGGGCGTTGGCGATTTGCTGCAGCGCGGGTTGTTCAGCGGTGAGCCACACCACCTGGTAGCTGGGGTCAATGCCGGCCAGCAGGGTGGCGGCATTGGCAACGTTGGCATCGATGAAAACGAATTGGCGGGTGGCAGAAATCGACATGGCGGGCCTTGCAAAAAGGTGGGTAAAACAACGCCAGAGAGTTTCCCCGTCAACCCGGCTTTACTGGTATTCCACCGACCGCAAAAACTATTCCTGCACAAACTATTTGCAACTATTTTTTCTTTTCAATCGCCATCATGGGCCACACAGGCACTGCCGTTTGCTACAAATACTATTGCAGCTTGTGCCTATAGATATTGGACGGGAAGGCAATTTGTTATTTATTTTTCAAACATGCCGGCATCTGCACCCATGCTGCGAAGCTGGAGCCAGTCCAAGGCTTGCAGTACCGATGAAAACAAGCCTATGCCAAGGTGGGTTCTGGCGTTGCAGACTTGGATCATGGCTTGCATGGCGGTGTCAAGTGACACTACAGCGGTGCAAATTTTGGGGTTGGTGTAACGCGCGCCCAGCTCGTGCGACATGAATGCACCCAGGTTGACCTGCGACAGGTCTAGCGCGGTGACTGCGCTGAGGTCGTGAAGCACATGGCGGATGGCATCGTAATTGTCATGCGCCTGAATGGCCTGAACAACGCGTAAGAACTCTTCAAAAGTTACGTGCCCCACGTAGGTGGCCAGGCAGCCCTGCCGGCTACGGGTGATGGTGTGGGCCATGGCGTCCTCTGTCGTGGCATGAAACACAAGGTCAGGAGTTTCCCCGGCAAGCGGTGTTTGCGGGTATTGCAGGCGCTGCAAAAAGTATTCCTGCGCAAACTATTTGCAGTTTTTTCAAGCGTCTGACGTGTTTCAAGGCACTTTGGGGCGGGCCAGGCTGGGCAAATTTGGTGCCACGCTGGCAACCAGAATGGCGCGCTGTTGGCACATTCACCACGCCAACCATTCTTACGGCTACTAAAACTATTCCGGCGCCAACTTTTTGCAGTTTTTTGCGCTGACTCGGCGCTCCAGAACCAGTTTGCTTGGCGAAAATAGTGCATGGTTTTACCTATCCCCTCTGCCAACCCGCCGTCTGTGCAGTATCCGGACAGCGCAGGCGGTGCGCCGCCCACCGTGCTGCTGGTGGATGATTCGCCCAACGATTTGCGCCCTCTGGTGGACATGCTGGCCCTCACCAACATGCGCTTGCTGGTGGCGTTTGACGGGCAAGATGGTGTGGACAAGGCGGTGCTACACCAGCCTGACCTGATTCTGCTGGACGTGAGCATGCCGCGCATGGATGGCTTTGCGGCCTGCCGCCAGCTCAAGGCGTTGCCGCGTACACAGACTATTCCGGTGATTTTTTTGACCGCCTCAGACGATTTGCAAAGCCGCTTGCAAGGGCTAACATTGGGCGGGGTGGATTACATCAGCAAGCCGTTTAACGAGCATGAGGCGTTGGCGCGCATGCGCATTCATCTGGACATGTCACGCCGCCTGCGCGAGGCAACACAGGCCTTGCGCGCCGGTGTTGCCCCCGCCGATTTGCAGGCGGGTGAAGCTGCACAAGCGATGCGCCGTGACGATTTGCTGGTGAATGCCGCCACCACTTACCTGCGCAAGCACCTGGCAGCACCGCCTACCACCGATGTGCTGGCGCATTTGGTGGGCACCAATGAGCGCCGGTTGGGGCAGGCGTTTCACACACAGTTCGGCTTGCCGGTGTTTGATTGGCTGCGTGAGGAGCGCATGCGCCAGGCTTGCCAACTGCTGACCGCAACCGATACAGCCGTGAGCAGCATTGGCGACTACCTGGGGTTCAGCACACCGGCCAATTTTGCCAAGGCGTTTCGGGAGCGTTTTGGCATGTCGCCGCGAACCTTGCGCCAGCAGCAGCAACAGCAGCGCCACCGCGACCGGGCCGAACAACAAGGCGCTACAACGCCGCTGCCGGCCAGCCAGGAGGCCAGGTGACGCAAGCCGTGTCGGCCCTGCGTCAACATTTGGCAAGGTGTGTTGCGTTTGCCTTCTGGTTCATGGGAATGAGCGGCGCACTGGCTGGCGTGCCAGCATTGTTGACGCCCGGACTTTCAGGACTGGATACACAAGGCATCTGGTGGGTGGACCCTGACGCTGAGCAGCAACCCTTGCAGCCAGCAGCACGCTGGTGTCTGGATGCCAGCGAGCGACTCGACGCACAGGCGGTGAGCCAGGGCGCCTGTCCCTTCAAAAAGGTGCAACCAGGCGACCTGACACCGGGGCTTAAGGCAGGCGCCATCTGGCTACAGCTACCGTTTGGCAATGCCAGCAGCCAGACGCTCAAACGCTGGCTGGTGGTGGGGCACCCGCAGTTACAACACGTGACGCTTTGGGTGCCAGAAACGACGGCTGACGGCAGCCAGCGCTGGCAGGTGCAACGCGCCGGCAATGCCACGCCGCAAAATCAGCGCGCCGTGCCGGTGGCAAACCCTGTTTTGCCGCTGCTGTTGCCACCGCAGGCGGTGCAAACGGTTTACCTGCGTGTGGCCTCGGCTAACGTGCTGGATGCCACCTCGGTGCTGTGGCAATCTGCGCCTTACATCGCCCAACAAGGGCGGGTCAGCCTGCTGCATGTCGCAGCCATGGGTGGCATGTTGCTGGCCGCGTTGCTCGGCTTGCTGCTGTGGGTCATGTCACATGAGCGTATTTACCTGTTGTTTGGCTTGGGCATGGCGGGCGAGGTGCTGCTTGAGGCCTGCCGTTCGGGGATGATGGCTGTTTTTTTCTGGCCTACCGACAAGCCGTTCTGGCTCGGGCTCACCAGCATTGGCGGGGCCATTGGCACCACTTTTTTGGCGCTGTTCATTCTGGAGTTCATTGGCCCACCCACACGCCACCGCTGGCTGCAGCGACTGATGCTGCTGTTGCTGGCGTGTTATGTGGGCGGTGCCTTGTGGGCCGCGCTGGTGGACTTTCGCAGTGGCCTGCGCTTTTATGTGCTTGCGTTACAGGCCGGCATGCTGGTGGTGGTGGCCTTGCTGGTTTTGCGTATCCGCCAGGGGCAGCGTCAGGTGTGGTATTTGCTGTTGGCGTTTTCACCCACGTTGCTGCTGGAGACGCTGCGTTTTGCGGCAACGCAAGGGGGCTTCCATTTTGGTGCCACTCATGTGCTGGCGGCACCTTGGGGGCTAATGCTTCTGACGCCCTTGCTGCTGCTTGGCCTGGCACTGCGCAGCCGCGACCTGCACGATGACCTGTTGCGCACAAAGGTACAAAGTCAGGCGAGGGTCGATTTTTTGACTCAGATGAGCCACGAACTGCGGGCGCCGCTCAACACGGTGATGGGCTATGCGCAGTTGCTGCAACATCCTGCGCCGAATCTGGGCGTGGGAGAGGCCAGTGCAGCCATTCGCCGCGCCGGGCAGCGCCTGCTGGGCATGATTGACGAAATTCTGGACTACGCGCGCGGCCAGGCTGACCGGCTATTGATGGACTTGGCACCGGTGCACTGGCAGACTCTGATGTGTGATTTGCAAGTGCACGGCAGCGAGCTTGCACGCCAGCATCAGCACCAGTTTGAGCTGCGCCAACCTTGCCTGCCAACGTGCGCTGATCTGCTGCTGGATGAACGCCGCCTTCGCCAGGTGCTTGACAACCTGTTGGTCAATGCCAGTCTGTACGGTGCCGGCAGCCTGGTGACCCTGACTTGTAGCGTGCAAGACCTGCGTGGTGGTCGATTGAGACTGCGCTTTGATGTAGCTGACAGTGGTCCGGGCATCGCACCGACTGAGCAGGCCCAGGTGTTTGCGCCGTTTGTGCGCGGCCAGGCGCTGCGCCGGGGCGGCGGGCGTGGCGTTGGGCTGGGGCTGGCTATCGCCAGGCAGTTGACCACGCTGATGGGCGGAACGCTAGGCCTGCATAGCGCAGTTGGTGAGGGCTGCCGCTTCACTGTACAAATTGAATGCCAGACAACGGCAACGGTGACCAGCCAGGCCAACCCGGACAGAGGGATCACGGTCACTGAACAGTTGCGCACGCCACGTGTGCTGGTGGTGGACGATGAAGACGACGAGCGACAGGTTTTGGTGCTTATGCTTCAAGCCAATGGTCTGAGTGTCCAGCAGGCCGCCAGTGCCCATGCCGCCATTCCATTGCTTCAGCCTGGGCTGGACCTGGTGCTGACCGACCAGTTCATGGAGGATGGCGACGGGTGGGTTTTGTTGGCCGCAGTGCGCCAGTACTTGCCAGGTGTGCCGGTGTTGCTTGTGTCAACCGCAGCCCCAACAAGTCCGCCAGCGCTCGCGTCGGCGCTTGTTTTTGATGGCAAGTTGCCCAAGCCGGTGGATGAACGTGCATTGATGGCCACTGTCAGCCATCTGTTGGCTGTGCCGCTGCGACCTGAAGTTTTCGCGCCATCAGTAGGTGCAAGCGGGGAACCGGTTTCTGCAGAGCCCCGCAAACCGTCTGCGTCGGAGCGGGAGGTCTTGCTGCATCTGGTTCAGGCGGGTGCATTGACCGATATTCTTCGCTGGAGCAGCGCGCTTGAGCAGGCACACCCCGAGTTTGCAGACTACGCGGCTCAGGTGCGGCATCTCACCCTGACGCTTGACTTTGAAAAGCTGCGGCAGTTGGCTGCCGTTGTTTAGCCACTAACAAGTGAAGTCTTTGCATTTTCTGAAGAGACCTCAAGCGGGCCAATTGGCGTGACCGCGCTGATGCGGTCATTTGGCACCCGTGCCGCCAGGTCGGCGCGTCGCCAGCCATTGATATTGAACTCAATATCACTCGGAATTTAGTAGGTTTGCCACCTCGCCTGCACATCCCATTCCAGCAAATTCGGCTTAATCTGCTTAATCTGCTTAATCTGCTTAATCTGCTTAATCTGCTTAATCTGCTTAATCTGCTTAATCTGCTTAATCTGCTTAATCTGCTTAATCTGCT
>JBIJDQ010000064.1:0-8641 GCA_044344025.1 Rhodoferax sp. | reverse complement strand
AGAGGGCAAGCCCGGCGTTAGTCGTCCGGTGTTGGGCAAGACGGGTTCGGGGCCCTTTTTTACGATCGTGGTACCGGTACGGGATGCGCAAGGTAAGGTGATCGGTGCATTGGCCGGCGTGACCGATCTGGGCAAGCCTAATTTTCTCGACATCATCGCCGACAGTCGCTACGGCAAGACCGGCGGCTATCTGCTGGTGGCACCACAGTACCGGCAGATCGTCACCGCCACCGACAAAAGTCGAATCATGGAGACCTTGCCTGCCCCCGGCATCAACCCCCTGATTGACCGCTTTATTCAAGGCTATCATGGCTCCAGTGTTTTGACCAACTCGCTTGGGCAAGAAGTTCTGGTCTCTTCCAAAAGCATCCCGACCGCAGGCTGGTACATGGCTGCCGCGCTGCCCACGGCAGAAGCTTTTTCACCGATTCTCGCCATGCAACAACGCGTGGTGTTGGCCACACTCTTGTTGACGTTGTTGGCGGGTTTACTGACCCGCTGGATGCTCCAGCGCCAACTCGCACCCATGCTGGCTGCCGTCACGGCACTGACCCAGCTCGCAGAGACCAAACAATCGCCCCAACCCTTGCCCATCAGCCGCCAGGACGAAATCGGCAAACTGATTGGCGGCTTCAACCGACTGCTGCAAACCCTGGGCGAGCGCGAGAAGGCCCTGCAACTCAGCGAAGCGAATTACCGCACGCTGGTTGAAAAACTACCGGTGGGCGTGCTGCTGCAATCGCCCAGCTCTGAAATTGTGATGAACAACCAGGTCGCTTTGGATTTGCTGGGCATCACTGAAGCACAACTGTTGGGCAAAACATCTTTCGACCCGAGTTGGAACGTGATTCACGAGGACGGCACGCCCTTCCCCAGCGCCACCCACCCGGTGCCCCAGGCGGTTGCCACCCGCGCGGCAGTGCGCAATGTGGTGATGGGTGTTTATCGACCCATCCAGCAGAACCGGGTTTGGTTGCTGGTCACGGCCGAGCCGCAATTGGACCTGGATGGCAGCGTGCAGCAGGTCGTTTGCACCTTCATCGACATCACCCTGCGCATGCAGGCCAGGGCCGCACTGCAAAAGAACGAAGAAAAATTGCGTACCATCACCGACAACGTCAATGCGGTGCTGTTTTTGAAAGACCTGAACGGGCGCTATCTTTATGCCAACCGGCAGTATGAAGCGCTGCTGCACATCCCCCGCACCAGCATCGAGGGCAAAACTGACCACGATTTTTTCCCGCCAGAGACCGTCGCTGCGTTTATCCGCAACGACCAACAGGTCATGGCAACCGGGCTGCCGATCGAGGTGGAGGAGCAGGTGCTACAGGACGACGGCATCCACACCTACCTGTCCGTGAAACTGCCGGTTCGGGATGCCAACGGGACGATTTACGCAGTGTGCGGCATCGCCACCGACATCACACAGCGCAAACGCGCAGAGACTGAACTGCGCATTGCCGCCACAGCCTTCGAGTCGCAGGAAAGCATGATGATCACCGATGCCAGCAGTGTCATTTTGCGCATCAACCGGGCCTTCACCGAGAGCACCGGCTACACCAGTGAAGATGCCGTGGGCCAGACACCCCGCCTTCTTTCCTCCGGGCGCCACACCGCCGATTTTTTCCAAACCATGTGGCAAACCATCCACCGCACCGGCAGTTGGCAGGGCGAAGTCTGGGATCGCCGCAAAAATGGCGAGATTTATCCCAAATGGCTCAACATCTCGGCGGTCAAAGACGAGCATGGTGTGGTCACCAATTACGTCGGCACACATACTGACATCACCGAGCGCAAACTGGCGCAGGACAAGATCGAAGAGTTGGCCTTTTTCGACCCCCTGACCCATTTGCCCAACCGCACCCTGCTCATGGATCGGTTGAAGCAAGCCATGATCGTCGGCAACCGCAATGGCAGCTGTGGCGCAGCCATGTTCATTGACCTTGACCACTTCAAGACACTCAACGACACACTGGGTCATGACAGAGGCGATCTGTTGCTGAAAATTGTGGCGCAGCGACTGACCAGCAGCGTGCGGGAAGGCGATACGGTGGCGCGTCTGGGCGGCGATGAATTTGTGATCGTGCTGGAAAACCTGAGCAAAGACCCCCAGGAAGCTGCCACCCAGACCAAGGCGCTGGGCGAAAAAATCCTGGTAGTCCTGAATCAATCCTATCAACTCGGTACGGTTGAGCACCACTGCACCGCCAGCATGGGAGCGACCCTGTTTATCGGCCAGGAAACGGCGATTGACGATGTCTTGAAACAAGCCGATCTGGCGATGTACAAATCCAAAGAAACCGGGCGCAATGCGCTGCACTTTTTTGACCCTGAAATGCAAAAAGTCGTCATGGAGCGGGCCGATCTGGAGAAAAATCTGCGCCAGGCCATTCGCGACCAGCAGTTTGTATTGCACTACCAGGCCCAGGTGGTCAGCGATGGCCGCATGACGGGTGCCGAAGTGCTGGTGCGCTGGCAACATCCCGAGCGCGGCATGGTGCCGCCTGACAATTTCATTTCTCTGGCCGAAGAAACCGGGCTGATCTTGCCGCTGGGCCAGTGGGTGCTGGAAACGGCTTGTGCCCAACTTGCCAGGTGGGCCACCCAACCCGCCATGAGCCACCTGACAGTGGCAGTCAATGTCAGCGCCAAACAGTTCCATCAACCGGACTTTGTGGCCCAAGTCATGACCGCACTGGCGCAAACTGGCGCCAACCCGAGCCGGTTGAAGCTGGAACTGACCGAGAGTTTGCTGGTGAACAACGTGCAGGACATCATTGAAAAAATACACACCCTGAAAGCCATGGGCGTTGGCTTCTCGCTGGACGATTTTGGCACCGGCTACTCATCATTGACCTACCTGAAACGTTTGCCGCTCGATCAATTAAAGATCGACAAGTCATTTGTTCGCGATATCCTGATCGACCCGAACGATGCCGCTATTGCCAGAACCATCGTCGCCCTCGCCCAAAGCCTGGGGCTGGGCGTGATCGCTGAGGGCGTTGAAACCCAGGCGCAACGCGATTTTTTGGCCAATGCAGGTTGCCACGCCTACCAAGGCTACTACTTCAGCCGCCCACTGGCACTGGAAGACTTTGAAGCACTGGCCAAGCAAACTTGAACCATTTTCTACGCACCTGTATAAATAGCTGCCTGCGCAGGGCCAAGCTGGTGGCCAGAATGTCGATGATCATCAGGTGCAGCAGGCGCGACACCATCGGGCTGTAGTGCACATGGCCCACCCGACTACTCTGCCGCGCTGGCAAGCACCGAACTTTGATCCACTTGTGCGGCGAATGGTGTGGCGGCCATTAAGACGGGGGCTGCCTGGGTGACACGACCAAAACCACGGCTAGCCAGTTCACGGTGCATCACATTCACCCGGGCCAAATCTTGCGGATTGCCGCTGCGGCGGTATTGCGCCTGTGCCTGGTGGGTCAACTTGATCATGCTGGCAACCTCATGTGTCATGACAGGCGCCACCGGGTTGATAGCAGCCACCTGGACCACACTGGTATGGCTGTCGGCTACAACCACACTTTGCGCCATGACATTGCCAGCAAGCACCACAGACACCACGGCAAACACCACGGAAGAGAAAGATGTGTTCATGAAATCGCTCCAGAAAAAGTAAATAAAAGGTCGTCAGGCCTAAAAAACAAGGCTCGGTTTCCATCGATGTGGCTCGACGATACCGCCTCTTTTTTACAATTTCAGAGTAAACGTAACAACTGCCCTGGTGGCGTAACATCCGTTACAACTGCTTGCCAATGAAGCAGGCTGGTTAACAATTCTTCACCATTTTCAATACACTTCACCCCCTTGGCGGGGTCGAGCAAGGTATGAGGCTGCTCAGGGATGCGTCTCAAGACGCGTCAACTCATCGTGGTCACACAAACCTTGAACCACTTGCGCGGCACTTGGCCCAAGCAGCCGCTGGCACCATGCTGCTACCACGTCCTCGGCCACCGGGTGCGGCGGAAAATGAATGCGCGACACCACCTGGGCCACCGTGTCGCACGGTACGCCTGCCACCAGCAGCGCCGAAGTAAACCGCGCTGCGGCATCGCCCTTGCGAAAGGCATGAACATTGGCATTCACAATGCGTTCGCCCTTGCGCTCAAACAGTGCGCGAATCTGTTGCTCGATCAAGTCAATCGGCAGCGGCAGATGCATGGCTGCGGCACCTAACGCGGCAATGTTTTGCGCCTTGACAGTGCCCGCCTTTTGCGCCAGCCGGGTGGCATCGAGTGCCACCAGGCGGGGCGCGGAAAACAACACGCGGTACACCTCTTTCATGGCGGGGTAGTCCGGCATGTTGGGCATGGGCGTGATGTCGCTCACGATCCAGCCCTCAGGTTTCAGGAGCTGGACGTAGCGCAGCGCCTCCAGGGGCTCCACCGACAGCAGCAGGCTCGCGCCGCCCTTGGCAACCAGGTCACTCGCGACGGGTTGGTCTGAGATGCGCACAAAAGCCGACACCGCACCGCCACGCTGCGCCATGCCATGCACTTCAGACTGCTTGATGAACAGACCCGCTTCATGGGCGGCACGGTCCAGCACAGCGGCAATGGTCAACACACCCTGCCCCCCCACCCCGGCAATTACCAGATCAAAGTTCATACCGCCACCACTGCAATTTCGCGCTTGTGCGCCTTGAGTTCCTTGATTTCCTTGGCGTAGGTCACGCAGGCACGCCGGGCGATGATCACCGACAAACCCTGATGCGCCAACTCTTCCCGAATGGTGGCCATGGTCTGGTGCTTTTTATGCGCTGTGGGCTCAACGATGCGAATGTGTTGGCGTGGCACGCCCAGGCCCGCCACCAGGTCCACCACCTCTTCGTCCGTGGCCATGGTGGGCTGGCCCCCGGTCATGGCCACAATGCTGTTGTCCAGGATAAACACCTTGATGTTGCTGTTTTCACGGGCAGCATCCAGCAGTGGGGCCATGCCAGAATGGGTAAAGGTGCCGTCGCCAATCACGCACAGGCTCGGATTCATGCCCGCATGCGCCGCACCAATGGCCATGCCAATCGATGAACCCATGCACAAACACGAATGGATCGCCTGGTGCGGCTCCAGGTAACCAAGCGAATAACAGCCGATGTCGCCCATGACACGCACCCCCGCGCCGAGGTCAGCAATGACTTCCTTGATGGCGATGTAGGCATCGCTGTGAGGGCATTTGTCACACAGGCGCGGCGGGCGGCCCACCAGCACGTCAGCCAGCCCGGCCAATTGAAGGGAAGGCGCAACACTTAATCCGAAGCAAGGTTTGATCGCGTCCTGGCTGAGCTCACCGATGCGCGGCAGGTCACCGGTGAGCCGTCCGCGAATCGGACGCTCGGTCATCAGACCCAAGGCGCTGATGTAACGCTCAATGAACGGATAACCTTCTTCCAGCACAAAGACCTCACTGGAGGCATCAAGCAACTGGCGAATTTTTTTGACTGGCAGCGGGTAGGTGCCAATGCGCAGCAGGTTGTAGTTGTGGATGGCATCCCCCAGCGCTTCCACAAGGTAGTTCCAGGCCAGGCCACTGACCAGAATACCTTGCCTGCCCTGACCCTGGATCGTCAAGGCGTTGACCGGGTGCGCCTCACTGTACGCCTGAAATGCGGCTTGTTTGTCAACCAGTTGGGCATAAGCGCGCCGGGCATTGGCAGGAATCAGCGTGAAGCGGGCAGGGTCATCCACATAGTGTGGCTTGTTGGGTGCCCGGGGCGGTTCCAACCTGACCTGTGATCGGCTGTGCGCCAGACGCGTCACCAGACGCAACAACACCGGCACCTTGAGCTGTTCTGACAACTCAAAAGCCTCACGGGTCATGTCGTAGCACTGCTGCTGGCTGGCGGGCTCCAGGCAGGGCACCATGGCAAAGTCGGCAAAATAGCGGGAATCCTGCTCGTTTTGCGAGCTGTGCATCGACGGGTCATCCGCCACCACAATCACCAGCCCACCGTGTGCGCCCGACACCGCCACATTCATGAACGGGTCTGCTGCCACGTTCAGCCCCACATGTTTCATCGAAACCAGTGCGCGGCACCCGGCGTAAGACACACCCACCCCCTCTTCCAACGCCACCTTTTCGTTGGTCGACCAAAACCCCTTGATCGGCAGGCCCTGCTTTTTGGCGTGGTCTTCAATGGCCTGGTAAATCTCGGTCGACGGGGTGCCGGGGTAAGCGTAAGCAGCGGTGATGCCAGCATCAATAGCACCTCGGGCGACCGCTTCGTCGCCCAGCAAAATCAACTCGGACATGGAGGCTCCCGTTCAAAAAAATGGCTGGAATTAGAAATATTGCTAGTTTGATGGACTCTGCCGGGCGGCTTGATGCCAGCTCATTGGTCCACTAAAACGCATCAGGCTGGTTTTTGGGTGCAGCCTGCGCAAACGCGGACAAGCTGGCGCAAGTATTATCAACAGCCAGCACATGTGGGTAAGGCGACAGGTCCACCTTGAAACGTCGCGCACTCTCCACCTGGGCCACCAGGTAGGCATCCGCCAGGCCAGGTTGCCCCCCAAAACAGAAGCTGCCCCTTTGTGCATCAGCCGCCAGCATGGTGTCCAGGGCCTCAAACCCAGCCTTGATCCAGGTGCCACACCAGGCCAGCACAGCCGCTTCGTCTGCACCCAGCGTGTGTCGCAGGTATTCGAGCACGCGGCGGTTGTTCAGCGGGTGAATATCACAGCCCACCACAGCGGCCAAGGCGCGCACGCGGGCACGGTCATCGGCACTTGTGGGCAACAAGGCGGGTGTGGGGTAGCGCTCTTCCAGCCATTCGATGATGGCCGGTGACTGGGTCAGCACCAGGTCACCCTCCACCAGCGTCGGAACAAACCCTTGCGGGTTCAGCGCCCTGAAGGCGGCGTCAAAGTGAGCCTCGGCGCGCAGGTCCACCGCCACATAGTCCCAGGTCAGCCCTTTGAGGTTGAGCACAATGCGCAGCCGGTGTGAGGTGCCGCTGCGAAAGTAGTTGTAAATCTTCAAAGCACTGGCTCCTGGAAATGAACCGACAGCCGCTTAACGCTCGTCAAAACTCACGGTGACACTTTCACTGGTGGGGCGCGACTGGCAACTCAGCACAAAACCCTTGTCGGTCTCCCAGGCTTCAAGACCAAAGTTTTTGTCCATCGACACACTGCCTTCCATTACCTTGCAGCGGCAGGTCGCACAGACGCCGCCCTTGCATGAGAACGGCAGGTCCAGCCCGGCGGCCATGGCTGCATCCAGCACATGGTCATCCGGGCCCATCTGCAACGCATGGGATTTGCCGTCCAGCACCACCGTCAGGGCCACTTGGCCACCCGCGGGCAGTTTCATGCTGTTGGCGACAGCCGCCTGACGTGCCTCGGGGGTCAAGGTTTCCAGAATGGGCGAGGTAAAACGCTCGGTGTGCACCTGTTTTTCTGGCACACCGGCATCCAACAAGGCTTTTTGTGTGGCTTCAATCATGGCCTCGGGGCCGCAGACAAACACCTCGTCCATGCTGCCCACCGGCAGCAAGGCGTCAATCACGGCGCGAACCTTGTCGGCATCAATGCGTCCTTGCAACAGGTTGGATTCTTGTGCCTGGCGCGACAGGATATGGATCAAGGTCAAGCGGCCGGCAAAACGGTCTTTGAGGTCTTGCAAGGCCTCGTTGAACATCACGCTGGCCATGCTGCGGTTGCCATACACCAGGGTGAATTTGGAATCTGGCTGGTCTTCCAGGCTGCTGGCCATGATGGACAAAATGGGTGTGATGCCCGAACCGGCGGCAAATCCCACCCGGTGCAGGGCGCGCGGGCGTTTGGAGGTGAAACGGCCATCGGGCGGCATCACCGACAAGGTGTCTCCCGCCTTGAGCTGCGTGGCGGCCCAATTGGAAAACACACCACCTTCCATCGGGCGAATGCCCACCACCAGTTCGTGGTGGGCTTTAAGGTGGCTGTGGGTGCAGCAAATGGAATAACTGCGGCGCACATCGGCACCGTCAATCTTGCTGCGCAGGGTCAGGTACTGACCGGGCTGGAAGTCAAAACTGTCCAGCAAGGCATCAGGCACGCTCAGGGACACGGCCACAGAGCCAGCAGCCTCCGGGCTGATGCGGGCCACGCGCAGGTCGTGAAAACGGGGAGAGGTAGACATGGTGGGTTAGCAATTTGCTCGGTTAATAGGGTTTGAAGTAATCAAAGGGTTCCAAGCAACTCAGGCAGCGGTACAGCGCCTTGCAGGCGGTGGAGCCAAAGTGCGAGGTCTCGGTCGTGTTTTTTGAGCCACATTGCGGGCAAGTGACTGTCGCGCCTGCATCAATCGCTCTCTTTTTTGACGCAAACTGAATCACATTGACACCCGCCGACGCACAGGCACTGGGGTGCGGCGGGGCAATGCCGTAAGCGCGCAGCTTGTCGCGCCCCTCTAGGGTCATCCAGTCGGTGGACCAGGCCGGGGCAATCTGGCTCACAACCCGGGCCGCCATGCCCGCTTGTGACAAGGCATTGACCACATCGTCTTCCATCTGGCCCATCGCCGGGCAACCGCTGTAGGTGGGGGTGATCACCACCTCAAGCCCGGAGGCAGTCTGACGGACCGCCCGCAGGATGCCCATTTCGCGCAGGTTCACCACCGGAATCTCGGGGTCGGTGACCGACTCCAG
>JBIJDQ010000063.1:0-8661 GCA_044344025.1 Rhodoferax sp. | reverse complement strand
GACATTGAAAGCGGGCACGCCGTAGTTATTTTCAGCAGCGTGGTCGAGCATTTGACGAAGGGATACGAAAGCCATGGCAAACTCCTGGTAGTTATGGATAAAATAAGCCTACAGTCCAAGACTGACGGGCATTGTTAGCTATATATTTAATAGCATTTTTAAACGTGATCAGCCCCGCAGGTGAGCCTTAGAGGCTTCACCTGCTTAGTCAGTCAACGCGTCAAAAAAGAATCAGCCTTCGGCGCGTTTTTGCAGAATCTCGAACGCCGGCAGCGTTTTGCCTTCCAGCACTTCAAGGAAGGCACCGCCACCGGTTGAGATGTAGCCAATGTCTTTCTCAATACCGTACTTGGCAATGGCCGCCAGCGTGTCGCCACCACCGGCTATTGAGAAGGCGCTGGACTCGGCAATGGCGTGGGCAATGACTTTGGTGCCCTTCTCAAAGGCAGCAAACTCAAACACACCAACGGGGCCATTCCACACAATGGTGCCCGCCTTTTTAAGCTGTTCGGCCAGTTTGGCAGCCGTTTCAGGGCCAATGTCCAGAATCAAATCATCGTCTTCCACGTCGGTCGCGGCCTTGACGGTGGCCACCGCATCAGCGGCGAAGGTTTTGGCGCACACCACATCGGTGGGAATAGGCACGTCCGCACCACGGGCCTTCATGGCGGCGATCACGGCGGTGGCTTCACCCACCAGGGTGGGCTCGGCCAGGCTCTTGCCAATTTTCAGCCCGGCGGCCAGCATGAAGGTGTTGGCAATGCCGCCGCCCACAATCAGGTTGTCCACGTTTTTGGCCAGCGCCTGCAGAATACTGAGTTTGGTGCTGACTTTGGAGCCCGCCACAATTGCCACCAAGGGACGCTTGGGGTTGGCCAATGCCAGGTTGATGGCGTCAATTTCAGCGGCCAGCAAGGGGCCAGCACATGCAATCGGTGCGTATTGGGCAATGCCGTAAGTGGTGCCTTCAGCGCGGTGGGCAGTGCCAAAGGCATCGTGCACAAACACATCACACAGGGCGGCGAGTTTTCTGGCCAGCTCTTCCTTGTTCTTTTTCTCGCCCACATTGACGCGACAGTTTTCCAGCATGACGATCTGGCCGGGGGCCACATCCACACCGTCCACCCAGTTGGCCACCACCGGCACCTCGCGGCCCAGCAACTCGCCCAAACGCTTGGCCACCGGGGCCAATGAGTCAGCCGGGGTCAAAGTGCCCTCGGTGGGGCGGCCCAAATGGCTGGTGACCATGACGGCAGCACCCGCATCCAACGCCATTTGTATGCATGGCACGCTGGCGCGAATACGGGTGTCTTCGGTGACGTTGCCCTCTTTGTCCTGTGGCACGTTCAGGTCAGCACGGATAAAAACTCTTTTGCCGCTGGCAGAACCATTGGCAATCACATCAGCAAAACGCAAAACTTTCATGATCAATTTCCCTTGTAAAGTGCAGCTACGCGGGCCATTTCCAGACACTTGTTGGAATAGCCCCACTCATTGTCGTACCAGCTCACCACCTTGACAAAAGTGCTGTCCAGCGCCAGTCCGGCTTCAGAGTCAAACACGCTGGTGCACGGCTCGCCACGGAAGTCGGTGGACACCACCTTGTGGTCGGTGTAGCCCAGAACGCCTTTCATGGCACCTTCGCTCTGCAGCTTCATCTCGGCGCAGATCTCGGCGTAGGTGGCCGCGTTATTGAGTTCTACCGTCAAATCGACCACCGACACATCGCTGGTCGGCACCCGAAACGCCATGCCGGTGAGCTTTTTGTTCAGCTCTGGGATCACCACACCCACCGCCTTGGCGGCACCGGTGCTTGAGGGAATGATGTTCTCCAGAATGCCACGACCACCGCGCCAGTCTTTGTTGCTTGGGCCGTCCACAGTTTTTTGGGTGGCGGTGGCGGCATGCACCGTGGTCATCAGGCCCCGTTTGATGCCCCATTTGTCGTTCAGCACCTTGGCCACCGGGGCTAGGCAGTTGGTGGTGCAAGAGGCATTGCTCAATACCGCCTGCCCGGCATAACTGGTGTGGTTGACGCCGTAAACAAACATCGGCGTGTCGTCTTTGCTGGGCGCTGAGAGCACCACCTTGCGGGCACCGGCATCCAGGTGCTTTTGGGCCGTGACCTTGTCCAGAAACAAGCCGGTGGACTCGATCACCACTTCGGCACCCACGTCGGCCCACTTCAGGTTGGCCGGGTCACGCTCTTGCGTCAGGCGAATGCGCTTGCCGTTCACCACCAGGGTGCCACGGTCCACCGACACCTCGCCCTTGAAGCGACCGTGCACGCTGTCATACATCAACATGTAGGCCAGGTACTCGGGTTCCAACAGGTCATTGATGCCAACAATCTCGATGTCCTCAAAGTTTTGCACTGCAGCGCGAAACACCATGCGGCCAATCCGACCAAATCCGTTGATACCCAGTTTGATGCTCATACAAGTCTCCAAATCAATAAATTTATAACAAATTGGCCGCTGGTGCTTATGGAATAAGCGCTAGTAGCTATGCATTCAATAGCTCAGAAAAATCCTGAATCAACCGGTCTGGCGCACAAGCCTCGATCGGCTGACCCATGTTGTAGCCATAGGGCAGCAGCCACACCGGCACACCGGCGTTGCGTGCGGTGGCCGCGTCAATGCTGGAGTCGCCCACAAACAGGGCACGGTCTGCAGCCACACCAAACTGCGCCAGGCAATGCGCCACACCGGCCGGGTTGGGCTTTTTGGTGGCAAAGGTGTCACCGCTGACCACGGCATCAAACAGCGGCCCCAGCGTGTGCACATCCATCACCACCTGCGTGTAACGGCCTTCCTTGTTGGTGACCACCGCCAGCTTGACCCCCTGGGCGCGCAGGGCTTGCAGCGTCTCGCGCACATAGGGGTAAAGGTGGCTGCGGGTACCGCAGCGCTGCTGGTAATGGCCGTCATACACCGGCAATATCGTGGCCAACTGCGCACCGGTGCGCACTGCGTCTGCCGTGCTGCCGGTGCGATCAGCCAGGGCTTGCACCAACAACTCACGCGTGCCATGGCCGATCCAGTCGTTGACCTGCTGCTGCGTCACCTCAGTCAATGCAAATTGGCGCAAGGTGTCGTTGACAGCGTCCATGATTTCGGGCGCCGTCTCGACCAGCGTGCCGTCCAGGTCAAACATGATCAGGTCAAATGGTTTCATGGCGTGCGTCCTGTTGCCCGGGGTTCAGTTGCTCGATGGCACCACGGTGTCAGGCAAAGGCTCGGCGGCTTTGGTGGCGGCGCGGTGCACGATGGTGCGCACGTTGGCCACCACACGCTCGGCCGTGATGCCAAAGTGGGCGTACAGCTTGGGTGCCGGTGCCGACTCGCCAAAAGTGGGCATGCCGATCACCACACCGTGGCGGCCCACATATTTGCGCCAGAAATCAGGGTGCGCCGCCTCAATGGCCACTGACGGCGTGTTGAACGGAATCACCATTTCTTGGTAGGCATCACTCTGACGATCGAAGATATTGGTGCAAGGCATGGACACCACACGGGTGGCAATGCCTTCTGCGGCCAGCATGGCTTGCGCTTTCATGGCGATTTCCAGCTCGGAACCCGTGGACACGATGACCGCTTGAGCGCCCTCCATGTCAGACAAGATGTAGCCACCCTTGCGGATGTTGTCCACCATGCCCACATCGGTGAGGCGTGGCAGGTTTTGGCGTGACAGACACAGCGCGCTGGGGCCGTCACGGCGCTCCACTGCACAAGCCCAGGCCACCGCAGTTTCAAGGCCGTCTGCCGGACGCCACACATCCAGCCCCGGAATGATGCGCATGCTGGGGATGTGTTCCACACTCTGGTGCGTGGGGCCGTCTTCACCCAGGCCAATGCTGTCGTGGGTGAACACGTGAATGACGCGGATTTTCATTAGCGCGGCCATGCGGATGGCGTTGCGGCTGTAGTCACTGAAGGTCAAAAAGGTGCCACCGTAAGGGATGTAGCCACCGTGCAGGGCCATGCCGTTCATGATGGCAGCCATGCCAAACTCACGCACGCCATAACTCAGGTGGTTGCCCCAGGTGTCCCGCCCGGCGCGCACACAGCCCTTGAAGTTGGTCAGGTTGGAGCCGGTCAAATCCGCACTACCGCCAAAAAACTCTGGCAGCAAGGGTGCAATCGCGTCCAGCGCGTTCTGGCTGGATTTGCGGGTGGCAAAGGCGGTGGCATTGGCGGCAATACCGGCCAGCAACTCGGGCAGTTTTTCGGCAAACTCGGGTGACAGGTCACCGGCCATGCGGCGCTCAAACTCGGCCGCCTCCAGCGGGTACTGGGCTCGGTAAGCCTCAAAACGGTCGCGCCAGGCACGCTCGGCCAAAATCCCGCGCGGCACGGCGTTCCAGGCGGCAGCAATGTCGGTCGGAATCTCAAACGGTGCGGATGTCCAGCCCAGGGCTTCGCGGGTGGCGGCCACTTCAGCCGCACCCAGAGCGGCACCATGCACATCATGGGTGCCAGCCTTATTCGGCGAGCCCATGCCAATGACGGTTTTGCAGCAGATCATGGTGGGTTTGCCAGTCGGCAACACGGCTTGCGCCCGGGCGGCCTTGATGGCGGCATCAATGGCACCAGGGTTGTGGCCATCCACATCGGGGATCACGTTCCAGCCGTAAGCCTCAAAGCGCTTGGGGGTGTCGTCGGTGAACCAGCCTTCCACATGGCCGTCGATCGAGATGCCGTTGTCGTCGTAAAAACCAATCAGCTTGGACAGGCGCAACGTGCCCGCCAGGCTGCAAGCCTCGTGGCTGATGCCTTCCATCAGGCAACCGTCGCCCATGAACGCATAGGTGAAGTGGTCCACGATGGGGTAGCTGACATCTTCGTCGTCGCGGTTGAATTCAGCGGCCAGCAGCTTTTCAGTCAGCGCCATGCCGACTGCGTTGGTGATGCCCTGGCCCAGCGGGCCAGTGGTGGTTTCCACACCGGGGGTCACGCCCACCTCGGGGTGGCCAGCGGTCTTGCTGTGCAACTGGCGAAAGGCTTGCAGCTCGCTCATCGGCAGGTCATAACCAGTGAGGTGCAACAGCGCATAAATCAGCATGGAGCCGTGGCCGTTTGACAACACAAAGCGGTCGCGGTTGGCCCACTGTGGGTTGGATGGGTTGTGGCTCAAATGGCGATTCCACAGCACTTCGGCAATGTCAGCCATGCCCATGGGGGCACCCGGGTGGCCGGATTTGGCTTTTTCAACTGCGTCAACGGCAAGCATGCGGATGGCATTGGCCATTTGTTTGGCAAATTCTGGGGTGGGAGTGTTCATGTCAGATTCAATGGGTTGTAGTTTTCAGGCAGGGCTTTGGATTAGCCCGCTTTTTTCTGCCGTTCCATCATGCGCCAGACGAATGGCGTAAAGATGAGTTGCATGGCAAGCTCCATTTTGCCTCCTGGCACCACGATGGTGTTGGCACGGCTCATGAAGCTGTCGCCAATCATGTTGCGCAGGTACTGGAAGTCAATGCCTTTGGGGTTGCTGAACCGGATGACCACCATGCTCTCGTCGGCGCTCGGAATGTCCCGCGCAATGAACGGATTTGACGTGTCCACCATCGGCACACGCTGAAAGTTCACATGGGTGTGCATAAACTGCGGGCAGATGTAGTTCACATAGTCGGGCATGCGGCGCAATATGGTGTCGGTAACCGCCTCGGTGCTGTAGCCGCGTTGTTTTTTGTCGCGGTAAAGTTTTTGAATCCATTCCAGGTTGATGACCGGCACCACGCCAATCAGCAAATCGGTGTGCTGGGCAATGTTGACCTCGGGTGTGACCACACCGCCATGCAGGCCTTCGTAGAACAGCAAGTCGGTGCCCGTGGGCACGTCTTCCCAGGGGGTGAAGGTGCCGGGGTCTTGTTTGTAGGGCGCAGCTTCTTCCACGTCATGCAGGTACTTGCGGCGTTTGCCAGTACCGGTTTCACCGTAGGCACGAAACAACTCGGCCAGCTCTGGGAACAGGTTGTTTTCGGGGCCGAAGTGGCTGAAGTTCTTGTTGCCCGCGGCTTCTGCCTCAGCCGCTGCAATTTTCATGGCCTTGCGGTCAAAGCGGTGAAAGCTGTCGCCCTCAATCACGGCAGCCTTGATGCTCTCGCGGCGGAAAATATTCTCAAAGGTGCGGGTCACCGAGGTGGTACCGGCACCGCTGGAACCCGTGATGGCGATGATGGGGTGGCGAATGGACATGGTTTTGTCTCCTGAAGATGAAAATTTATGACTTATTGGGCTGTAGTGCTTGTCGGATATGCGTTAGCTGCTATTAAATTTAGTCTCTGAACAAACTGCGCTCGGCAAACAAGGGGTTGGTCAACTCCACTTGTACCGGCTCACGGTGGTAGCGCTCGATACGTTCCACCTCGTTTTTGGAGCCAAACACAAAGCCAATGCGCTGGTGCAGGCTGGTGGGTTGCACGTCCATCATCGGCAGTTCTCCTGTGGACGCGCGGCCACCGGCCTGCTCCATGATCATGCCGACCGGATTGGCTTCGTACAGCAGGCGCAGGCGGCCCGCTTTGGAGCTGTCTTTGGTGTCACGCGGGTACAAAAACACGCCACCGCGCATCAAAATGCGGTGTGCCTCAGCCACCATGGAGGCGATCCAGCGCATGTTGAAGTCTTTGCCACGGGCACCAGTTTTGCCCGCCAGGCACTCGTCCACATAACGCTTGACCGGGGCCTCCCAGAAACGCGCGTTGGAAGCGTTGATGGCAAATTCCTGCGTGTCCTCAGGGATGCGCAGCTTCGGGTGGGTCAGCATAAACTCGCCCAGGTTGGGGTCGAGCGTGAAGCCGTTGACCCCATCACCCACGGTCAGCACCAGCATGGTGGTGGGGCCATACAAGGCATAACCTGCGGCCATTTGTTTGGTGCCAGGCTGGAAAAAGTCAGCGTCAACCACGTCACGGCCAGAGTCAATCACGTCTTGCGGGGCGCGCAAAATGCTGAAAATGCTGCCCACCGACACGTTCACGTCAATGTTGCTGGAGCCGTCCAGAGGGTCAAACACAATCAGGTAGTTGCCACGCGGGTACTGCTTGGGTATCTGGTACGGCGCGTCCATCTCCTCGCTGGCCATGCCTGCCAGGTTGCCCGACCACTCGGTGCGCTGCATGAACACATCGTTGGACAACACGTCGAGCTTTTTCTGGGTCTCGCCCTGCACATTGACCGACCCGCCTTCGTCAGCCGCATGGTTGCCCATGACACCCGCCAACTCACCGTAGGCCACGGCCTTGGCAATGCCTTTGCAGGCCAGCGCCACATCCAGCACCAGGGCATTGAAGTCGCCACTGGCACTGGGGAAACGGCGGCGCTCTTCAATCAGAAACTGCGTCAGCGTGGAACGGTTGGAACGAAGGGTCATGGACATAAAAGTCTCCGGTTGATTTAAATCTTTTTGGGGCTCAGCCTGGGTGGGCGGCGCGGCGCAGCGCCTGCATCACGCCTTTGTAGCCGCCGCCTGCATCTGGCGCACCAAACACGGCGCTGCCCGCCACACAGGTGTCGGCACCGGCAGCCACAATTTCTGCAATGTTGTCGGTCTTGACACCGCCATCGACTTCCAGCCAGATGGGCTGGCCACCGGCCGCCACGTGGGCATCAATCTTGGCGCGCACCAAACGCAGCTTGGCAAGTGTTGAGGGAATGAATTTCTGGCCACCAAAACCAGGATTGACGCTCATCAGCAAAATCATGTCGAGTTTGTCCATGACGTGGTCAAGCACACCGATGGGCGTGGCGGGGTTGAGCACCAGGCCGGCCTTGCAGCCCAGCTCGCGAATCATCGACAGCGTGCGGTCAACGTGTTTGGAGGCTTCAGGGTGAAAGGTGATGATGTTGGCACCGGCCTTGGCAAACAGCGGAATGATCGAATCCACCGGCTCGACCATCAAATGCACGTCAATCGGAATGCTCACGTGGGGGCGAATCGCCTCACACACCAGCGGGCCAATGGTCAGGTTGGGCACGTAATGGTTGTCCATCACGTCAAAGTGGACCAGGTCGCAGCCTGCGGCCTCAATGGCGCGCACTTCTTCACCCAGGCGGGCAAAGTCAGCGGACAAAATACTGGGGGCCAAACGCAAGACGGAGGAGGTGCTCATGGGGTGCTGCTTTCTGTTAAGTTTGAAATTCTTGAGGGTAATGCAGTTCAGCGCGAAAACTCAGCATGCCATTGACGCAATCGCGCAAGGTTGACCATGCTCAAGTCGGGCAGCACCTTGAGCGCCCCGGTGAAGTCATGGTGCAGCGTGAACGGGTTGGTGGTGATGACCGTGGCCAGGCCAGCCGCAGTGGCCGCGCGCAAGCCGTTGTTGGAGTCTTCCAGGGCCAGGCAAGCGCTGGCAGGCAACTTGAGCGCCGCAAGCATCTGTAAATACACCTGCGGGTGCGGTTTTTTGAGGGGCGCGGTGGACGCGTCGCCAATGGCGGTGAAGTTCATGCGCCAATCGGCACCCACTGCATGGCTCAGCAGTGCGGCAATATTCACTGGCGAGGTGGTAGTGGCAATTGACAGTTGCAAACCGGCACTGAGCGCCTCGTCCATCAGTTTGAGCACACCGGGACGCAGGCTCACGGCACCGCTGTTCACCGCATTTTCATAATGCGCCGTTTTGAGGCCGTGAATGCTGTCAATACGGTCTTGCAA
>JBIJDQ010000061.1:0-8827 GCA_044344025.1 Rhodoferax sp. | reverse complement strand
GTGAACTACGTCGGCGCGCTGCATGTGCTTGACGCCGTGCTGCCCGCGATGCTGGCACGCGGCCAGGGGCACATCAGCCTGGTTGGCAGCGTGGCCGGTTATGGTGGTCTGCCCAACAGCCTGGCTTACGGCCCAACCAAGGCCGCACTGATCAACTTGGCGGAGACTCTTTTTCTCGACTTGCGCAGGCGCGGCTTGGGGGTGTCATTGGTCAACCCGGGGTTTGTGCAAACACCGCTCACGGCAGGCAACCAATTTGCCATGCCCGCGCTGCTGACACCGGCGCAAGCCGCACAGTCCATTCTGAAGGGTTGGGCACAAGGGGCCTTCGAGATTCATTTTCCGAAACGCTTCACCTTGTGGCTACAAGCCTTGCGCCTGCTACCCTACCGGGCCTACTTTTACCTTGTCGAGCGCGCCACCCGATGAACACCGCCACCACAGCCACCACCGAGCCCCTTGACCCTGCTGGACAGGTGGCCCAACTGGTGCAGTTTTACGAATCGCTGTCACCGCAGAGCGTGGGCCAACTGGACCAGTTTTACAACCCGCAAGCCCGGTTTACCGACCCGTTCAACGATGTGATCGGCGTGGTGGCCATTACCCGTATTTTTGACCACATGTTTGTCAACCTGCATCAACCGCGCTTTGTCGTGAAAGAGCGCGTTTTGCAAGGTGCACAGTGTTTTTTGACCTGGGAGTTCCGCTTTTACTTCAAGGGCTACAAGGTCGGCCAGGAACAGGTGATTTTGGGTGCCAGCCACTTGGTGTTCTCAAACACAGGTCTGGTCACTGTGCACCGTGACTACTGGGATGCGGCGCAAGAACTCTACGAAAAACTGCCCGTGGTGGGCAGTTTGATGCGCTGGCTGAAAAAGCGTATGGGGCGCTGACCACCGCCCTGCCCCCCGGCAACGTTGGCTTTTGCGGTTTAAAACGGCTTGGTGTCGATGAAACTGGCGCGCAGCATCAGCTTGTCTTGCAATTTGAGCAGGTTGGGAAACTGTTCCCGCCAGTTGATTTGGGGAAACCTGAAGTCCAGGTAGCCCAGCGCCACGCCCACCGACACATCGGCCAGGCTCAGGTGAATGCCAACGCAATAGGTCTTGTCGGCCAAACCTTTGCTCATGGCCTGCAGTGCAACGTCCACCTTGGCCAACTGGCGATCAATCCAGACCTGGCTGCGCTGCTCTGCGGTCCGACCGGCCCAAGTGGCTTCCAGCCGGGCCAGAATGGCGGCATCCAGCACACCGTCGGCCAACGCCTCCCAGGTTTTGGTCTCGGCACGCTCCCGGCCCATGCCGGGAATGAGCTTGCCGACGGGCGACAGGGTGTCAAGGTACTCCACAATCACCCGAGAGTCGTAAATCGGCTCGCCGCCCTCCATCACCAGGCAAGGCACTTTGCCTAAAGGACTGCTTTTTGCAATGGTGGTGTTGGCCGACCAGACATCCTCCAGCACGTAATCGTAGTCAAGCTTCTTCTCTGCCATGACCACGCGAACTTTACGCACATAAGGGCTGGAATTGGATCCGATCAGTTTCATAGGCATGTGACAGTTTTGCGCGTTATTTTGTTGTGATGATGTTGCGGCTTGATTCTATACAGGCGGGAAGCCCTTCAACTGAGTGCAAGGCCATCTGTGTCAGACGCAGTACAACCACCCAGAAGGCAACGTGACGCTTTCGGGTTAACCCGGTGGCGCGTCCTACAATGCCGCGCATGACTACTTCTGCCATTTCCGCCCTTTCCCCGCTGGACGGCCGCTACGCCGCCAAACTTGTCAAACTGCGCCCTGCCATGAGTGAGCTGGGTTATATGCACCGCCGCGTTCAGGTTGAAGTGGCCTGGTTCATCGCCCTCAGCGACTGCGGCTTTGCTGAATTCAAGCCGCTCTCTCCCGGTGCACGCACTTACCTGCTGGGCTTGGTGAAAAACTTTTCCGAGACCGATGGCAACGCCATCAAGGACATCGAAAAGGTCACCAACCACGACGTAAAAGCAGTTGAGTACTGGCTCAAGTCCAAGTTTGAGGCGCGCCCCGAACTGGTTGCCGTGCAAGAATTTGTGCATTTTGGCTGCACCAGCGAAGACATCAACAACACCAGCCACGCATTGCAACTTAAAAGCGGGCGCGACGCTGTGCTGCTGCCCGCGCTGGATGCCATCATCACCAAACTGCGGGCCATGGCACACAGCTTTGCCGAGGTTTCCATGCTCAGCCGAACCCACGGCCAAACTGCCAGCCCAACCACCGTAGGCAAGGAAATCGCCAACGTGGTGGTGCGGCTGATGGCCGTGCGGGCGCGCATTGCCGATGTCAAACTGATGGCCAAAATGAACGGTGCCGTGGGCAACTTTAACGCCCACCTGTCCGCTTGGCCAGAATTTGACTGGGAAGCTTTCAGCAAAAAAGTCATTGAAACCCCCGAGCCTCTGGGCCTGGGCCTGACCTTTCAGCCCTATAGCATCCAGATTGAACAACACGACTACATGGCCGAGTTGTTTGACGCTGTGGCGCGTGCCAACACGATCCTGATTGACTGGTCGCGCGATGTTTGGGGCTATGTGTCTTTGGGTTACTTCAAACAAAAGCTGCGCGACGGCGAAGTGGGCTCAAGCACCATGCCGCACAAAGTCAACCCGATCGATTTCGAGAACGCCGAAGGCAATCTGGGCCTGGCCAACGCCATGCTGCGCCATATGAGCGACAAGCTGCCGATCTCCCGCTGGCAACGCGACCTGACCGACAGCACGGTGCTGCGTAACATGGGCGTGGCACTCGGTTATGCCGTGCTGGCCTACCAGTCGCTCACTACCGGTTTGGGCAAACTTGAAATCAACGAAGTGGCCATTGCCGATGACCTGGACAGCTCATGGGAAGTGCTGGCCGAACCCATTCAAACTGTGATGCGCCGCTTTGGCCTGCCACAACCCTATGAACAGCTCAAAAAATTTACCCGTGGCGAAGCCATGACCCGTGAGCTGATGCAAGGCTTCATTGCCGGCCTGGCCTTGCCAGAAGCCGAGAAACAACGCCTGCTGGCCATGACACCGGCCAGTTACGTGGGCATGGCCGCAGAACTGGCGCGCCGGGTGTAATGGCCACCAAATCCACCATCTTCAAAGCCAGTCTGCAAATTGCCGACATTGACCACAGCTACTACGCCGACCATGCCCTGACGCTGGCGCGCCACCCCAGTGAAACCGACGAGCGCATGATGGTGCGGCTGTGTGCGCTGGCACTGCAAGCCCACCAATTGCAAAGCGTGTGTGGCGGCGACGGCACGCTGGCCTTTGGCGCTGGTTTGAGTGACCCGGATGAGCCCGATGTGTGGCTGCGAGACTTCACCGGCTTGACCCGCCTGTGGATGGAGGTCGGGCAACCTGAGGACAAACCCCTGTCCAAGGCCTGCAACAAGGCCGACGCAGTGGTGCTGTACGCCTTTAGCCAGGCGGCCGACATCTGGTGGCGCGGCATTGAGACCAAACTCACCCGTCTGGACCGGCTGCAAGTCTGGCGCATTCCCAACGCCACCGCGTTGGAGCTTTTACCACTGGCAAAACGCAGCATGAGCCTGCAAGCCACCATTCAGGAGGGTGTCCTCAGTCTGGGGGATGGCTCACACCATGTGGACATTGAGCCGGTGCGCTGGAAATAACACCGACCCGCTGACCCGCTCAACAAATCAAATCAGGCCTCCGAGGCCGCAAGCTTGGCCGCATTGGTTTTTTTGGTCTTCACTGCTTTTTTGCTGGCTGGCGGTTTGCTGACCTCAGGTTCAGCGACGAGGGCTTTATTCACCATGGTTTTTTTAACTGCCGTTTTCTTGACCGCCATTTTTTTTGCCGCAAGTTTCACCACCGGCTGGGCCAGGTCAGCCCGGGCAATCAGGGCCAGTTCGCGCACCCGCTCAATGTCTTCGTCGCTGAACGGGCCGTTCACCCCAGAGATGGCCGCCAGCTTCATGCCGTGTTTGAGACCGAGTTGGTAAATCTCGCGCACTTTCTCCCACTCAATGGCGCGGCCCACGGTGAAGTTCTCAAACCGACCTTCCAGCGCGAGCACAATCGTTTCGGCCAGACAGGCATAAGCCACACCTTTGGGCAGGCCGATGTTTTTCATGTGAATGTTGTCGCCGGGCAATTGGATCTCGCCCGACTCAATCACCAGCACATCGGGGCGCTTGGCCACTTCAGAGGCCGGCAAATCCAGCGGACGGGCCACGTCGGTGATGACACAACCAGGCTTCACCCGCATGATGTCAAGCACTTTTTTGCCAGCCCCAGAGGTGGCAGTGACGATCATGTCCATGTCGGCAATGTCCTTGTCGGCGTGGGCGGACAAAAACAGCTTGGCATCGGGGGTTTCCTGCAAGATGGATTCCTTGAGCGACAGCAGTTTGGCCGTCTCAGGCGACACCAGGTACACCTCTTCCGCAGCCTTGGCCATCAGGCGCGCGCACACCGAACCAATCGCCCCGGTGGCCCCCACCACCATGGCCTTGAACTGCACACGTGTTTTACCTTTAGGCTCAGGCAGCAACCCCATACGGCGAATCGCATCGCGGGCGGCCCACAAGGCTCCTGATGCGCTGTAGCTGTTGCCGGTGGTAATCGGCAAGGGTGAGCGTTTGGCCACGGTCACGCCAGCATCACCCACCACCTTGGTGAAGGCGCCCAGCCCCATGATCTGCGCGCCCAGGCGTTTGGCCATGACCGCTGCGTCAAGTAAGCGGCGGTAGGTGAACTCTGGGCTGTGGCGCATGATTTCTTTGGGCGTGCCCCCCACTGAGATCAGCCAGCCTTCGGCATCGACCCCGGTGGGCGACTGGATGCCCGACACATGCGAATAGACAAACGGCGGGGCATAAGCCATGATCTTTTCCAGCGAATTCATCAGCACCGGAGGCGATACCTGTGACAACAGCTCAATCGGCTTGACCTTCTTGAAATACTCTTGTGACAGCGGGTGAATCACAAAGGCAAAACGGTTGACACGCCGAAAGCCATTGGGGTAGACCATGCGCGGTGCCAGTTGCAGGCTGGTGATAATTTCCAGATAATCGTCTTCCTGGATTTCTTTCGGCAGCTTGCCTGTGGCGGCACAAATCATGGCATCGAGCAAATTGGGGCCAATCACATGGCCATGCATCACAGGTGCACCGTCAATCACCAGGTGCACTCCTTTTGACGCCAATTGCGCCATGCGCTCATCACTCACGGTGGAGGTAATGATGGTTTTGCCAGCCAGCTCTTCCAGGCCAAACTCATCGAGCTCATGCACCGGTGCCACGATCACGCTGACTTTTTGCATGGCTTTGCGCAACAAGAAACGTGTCCACTCTTTGACCGGGCCAGACGACAAGGCGCTGGGCAGGCTCCAGTCGCGCACGTAATGGGCACCACTGGCATACAACTGCAAGGCTTCCAGCGAGGTCAGCAGCTTGGGTACACCGAGCTGGTTCAAGGGATCGGCAAATTTGAGGTTGTCGGTGTATTCGGCCATCGACATGGCCAGTTTGTAGTTTTTAAGCCCGGAGAAAAACAACACCCGCATGTTGTTGAAATAGTGCCCCAACTCAATCTGGGCGTGGCGCACCGCCCATTCCTGCAAGATGTCATCCAGCTTGCCACCAATGGTGACAGGCGCCTGCTGGCTCAAGGCCCGCAACTGCGCACTGTCCTTGTCAATAAACCGGTGCGCGCCCGCCTTGTAACTGTCTTTAAGCACCCCCAGGCCGATCGCGCTGGCACGTTTGTCCCAATGCTTGACCAGCTTGGCCGCTTTGGAAAGGCTGCCATCGGTGCCCAGGCGGCGCACTTGCAACTGCGCGCCGAGAAAGGGGGTGTCAAATTCAAAATCCTGCTTGCTGCTGCCTAAGCTGATACCGACCACTGTTTTCACGCTGTTCATGTTGACCCTGTATTGGAGTAAAGCGACAAAGGTAATTGTGCTGCCAGGGGCATGATGATGACCTCGATTGGCTCAAATCGGGGTCCGTTTTTCTAGAGGGTTTACTCTTATGCGGTGGCAACCTTGTTGAGCGGCAACCACACCCGCAAGGTGCTGCCATGCCCCGGCTGGCTATGCACCTCAATGCGCCCACCGTGCGCCCGCACAATGTCATCCGCTACCGAGAGCCCCAGGCCAATGCCTTGCCCCACCGCCCGGGTGGTGAAAAACAGCTCAAACATGCGCCGGCAAACCTCAGGATTCATGCCACAACCGGTGTCAACCACCTCAAACCAGGCGTACTCATTGTCAACCCCAGTGCGCACGGTGATGCGCCCCGGCCCGTCCATCGCCTGTGCCGCATTGAGCAACAAGGCCATGACCACCTGGTTAATGTGCGCGGCCATACACGGCACCAGCGGCAACTGGCCAAAATCTCGCACCAGCTCGACCTTGTCCTGTATGCGGCCCCTGGCCACGACCAGAGTGGCTTCCAGATTGGCATTCAGGTCTGCCAGTTGCCAGGACTCCTTGTCCACCTGGGCAAAATTCCTGAGTTGCATCACCAGAGTTTTGACACGCACAAGGCCGTCTTGCGATTCACGAAACAGGTCACCCAGGTCTTCCCGGATAAAGTCAATGTCTGCGCCAGCAGGGTCTGCTGGCGCGGCACGTCCGGAGCGGCTGGCATCCACCAACTGCAACAGCGTGTCGGTGTAGTTCTTCAGGCTCCCCAGGTTAGAGGTCACAAAACCCAGTGGGTTGTTGATCTCATGCGCCATACCAGCCGCCAACTGCCCCACCGATGCCATTTTTTCGGCCTGCAGCAACTGGCTTTGAGAGGCAGTGAGCGCCAGCGCCTTGCCCAGCAGGTCAAACCAGCGCCTGCGCAACTGTTCAAGCAAGGCCCACCCACCAGCCGTTACCACCAAAAAAACCAGGCTGTAGATTAGGGCATCTTCCAGCACATGCGCCTTTGCCGCTTGCGCAATGGGCGCATAGGGCAAGGACACACTGATGCCCCCGCGCACGTCGCCCACCTGGTAGCCCTGTTTGGCATGGCAGGTCATGCAGGACTGCTGCACCGCCAAGGGAGCCATGTAACGCAGTTGCTCACCCTGGCTGCTTGCTTGCAATGCGCTGGCTTCTTTGGCACCCCGCTCAAAAGACGCCAACGCGCCACGCTCCCAATCGTCTGGCGCATTTGCCGGACGAATCGGACGCAAGCTGGTCAAACGAAACACCGAACCGTTTTGGGCGTTGGCAAAATTGGCAATCAGCCGGGTCATGTAGGCCGGGTTGACTTTGGTCAGTGCCAACCCGCTGGTGGTGAGCACATCACGCTGTGGGTCGTCCAGGTAGGGGTTGGGCTGGGTTTCGGAGGTAATGGGCACATACACACCGCCGTGGCTGGCATTCCAGGCACGGGTCAGCACCACCATGCGAAACATGTTGCGCGCGCCCTCCAGCGCCACATCCATGGCCTGATGGCGCATGTTCAGCGTGTGGGCATAAAAAGCCGCGCTCACCACAACAGCCCAAACCAGCAAAAGAGCCAACCACCAGGGACGCTGGCGAACCAGCACCGGGATCACATGGTCAGACGTGTTGGACATCGGCAAAACGGGCAAGCAAATTCGGATTATGAAACCAACAAGCCTGTCAAAGCGACCAGCGCAGCAGTCTCAGATCGCAACACACGGGGCCCCAGTGTGACGGGCTTGAAGCCACAGGCCAGCGCAGCGTCTTCCTCAGTGGGGCTCAAGCCGCCTTCGGGGCCTGACAAAAACGTGATGTCTGGTGCCACTGCGCCGCCAGACCCATTGGGCAGCGCTGCCTCTCGCAGTGCTTTTGAGTCGACCCGCAGGGTCAACAAGAGCGCCAACGTCGGGGCATCGGGCTGCGCTGACCGGACTTTGAGCCACTGGGCCAGGGTCAGTAACTCATGCACCAGCGGCACACGGTTGCCACCACACTGCTCACAGGCGGCCACGGCCACACTTTGCCAATGAGCCTGCTTTTTGCTGGCCCGCTCACCCCCCAGACGCAGCACACTGCGCTCGGTCATCAACGGCTGAATGCTGGCCACACCCAGCTCAGCGGCTTTTTCAACCAACCAGTCCATGCGTTCGTTGGCCGGCATACCCACGGCCAGATGAACATCACGGGTGGCCTCACGGTGGGTAGCAGCCCAATCACCCACCTGCACCTGCACGCTGCTGCGCCCCATGTGGGTGACGGTTGCGGCATATTCACCAAACTGGCCGTCAGTGCTGGCTTGACCGTTGAACAAGGTGATGGCCTCACCGGGCTGCAAGCGCAGCACCTGCACATGGCGCGCAGGGCCTTCTGGCAGGTCAAGCAGAGTGCCGGGAATCAGGGTTGTGGGGCTGTAGAAGCGGGGCATGGAGTTTGGCGGGGATTAAATGCTATTAATTATGTAGCTATTCGTGCTTATTTGACAAGCACTAGAGGCCTATTTACCTTAATAATTTAGCCTTTTTGCCGCACCATTCGCAACGGCTAAGGCTTTTCAAACCCGGCCAAACGCGTACCCACCCACGGCCTCAATGCCCTCGGCCTTTTCAATTAGCCGCAGCAGCGGCTTGAGTTCGCGGTAGCGTTCACAGGTGCTGCGGATGTAATGAATGAAGCGTGGCGTGTCCGCCAAATACTGTGGCTTGCCGTCGCGCAGGGTCAGGCGGGCAAAAATGCCGGCCACTTTCAGGTGGCGCTGCAACCCCATCCACTCCACACCCCGGTAAAACTCGCCAAAGTCGTTGCCCACCGGCAAGCCAGCCTTGCGGGCTTTGTCCCAGTAGCGAATGGTCACGTCCAGGCAAAAGTCTTCTTCCCAACTCAAAAAGGCAT
>JBIJDQ010000060.1:0-8848 GCA_044344025.1 Rhodoferax sp. | reverse complement strand
TGACAAACGCATCCATGCCTTCTTTTTGGTCAGCGGTGGCAAACAAGGCGTGAAACAGGCGGCGCTCGAACATGATGCCGTCGTTCAGCGTGCCCTCAAAGGCGCGGTTCACCGATTCCTTGACGGCCATGGTGGCAATTTGCGAGTAGTCGCTGATCATTAGCGCCGCGCCCAGGGCTTCGTCCATCAGTTTGTCCAGGGGTACCACACGGCTGACCAGCCCGGCGCGTTCGGCCTCGGCGGCATCCATCATGCGCCCGGTCAGGGCCAGGTCCATGGCTTTGGCTTTGCCGACTGCGCGCGGCAGGCGTTGTGTGCCGCCAGCACCGGGAATGATGCCGAGTTTGATTTCGGGTTGGCCAAAACGGGCGTTGTCGGCAGCAATGATGAAGTCACACATCATGGCCAGTTCACACCCTCCGCCCAATGCAAAACCACTCACAGCGGCGATGACTGGCTTGCGCACATTGCGAATGGCTTCCCAGTTGCGGGTGATGAAGTCGCCTTTGTAAACGTCGGCAAAGCTGTAGCTGGCCATGCCGCCAATGTCAGCGCCCGCTGCAAAGGCTTTTTCACTGCCAGTGATGATCATGCAGTGGATGGCCGGGTCGGCATCAAACGCTTGTAGCGCGGTGCCCAGCTCGGTCATGAGCTGGTCGTTGAGGGCGTTGAGCTGCTTGGGCCGGTTCAGGGTGATGATGCCTACTTTGTCGGCTTCGGTGCGGATGGTGATCAGTTCATAGGTCATGGGTGCTCCTGATGGTGTTTTAGGGTGATTTATATGTGAAAATAGGCTGTAGTGCTTGCTGGTTGGACTATAGGAGCTATCAATTTTGAATTTATGCAGCGGCCAGCCAGAGGGTTGCCCGTGCCGGGTCGGTGGCGCTGAGCTTGATGCTGTGCACCGTGTCAGGCAAGTTCAGGCCGAGTGTCAGCAGGCGCTGGTCGCGGGCAATCAAGGCTTGGCAAGTGGTGGCGGTGCCCAAAAACACCGACAGGTCGTCGAGTTTGTGCACGCGCCACTGCCCGCCAGCGGGGTCGGTTGCCACTGAAACCGCCAACCACTCGTCACCGGCGGCAAAACCCGCTTGTTCAGCTGCGCTGCCACGCAGCACCGCTTTGACGAACAAGCCGTTGTGCTCACTGAGCTTCAGGCCCAATTGCTCTGAGCGTGAGGCGCTCTCTTCTTTGTAGCAAAAACCGTGTTGTTCAAGCAAGGTTTTCAGGGGCAGCTCGTCGGTGCCGTGCACCCACTGCTGCATGCGCTCGGTATACGATTCGCCAGACAAGTCATGCAGCACGGCCAACACATCGTCTTGGGTCATGGGGCCGCCATGGCAGCGTTGCCACAGGGCGCGCATGACCGCGTCCAGGCTAGTTTTGCCACCCTGGCGCAGGCTTAAATCCAGGCACAGGGCCACCAGTGAGCCCTTGGTGTAATAACTCACCGTGGCGTTGGCGGTGTTTTCATCTTGCCGGTAGTACTTGACCCAGGCATCAAAACTGGCTTGGGCCACACTTTGTACCTTGCGCCCAGGGGTTTGCAACACGGCGTTGACGGTTTTGGACAGCAGCTTCAGGTAGTGCGCGGTGTCAATCAAGCCCGCACGGTGCAGCAGCAAGTCGTCAAAGTAGCTGGTGAAGCCTTCAAAAAACCACAACAGTTCAGTGTAGTTTTCTTGTGCGTGGTTGTAGCGGGTAAATTCTGCCGGACGCAGGCGCTTGACGTTCCAGGTGTGAAAGTACTCGTGGCTGATCAGCCCCAGCAGGGTGGTGTAGCCCTCTGACGGCTTGCCCGTGGTGGCTTGCCCCTGGCGCGGCAAATCGGCGCGTTTGCAGATGAGCGCCGTGCTGTGGCGGTGCTCCAAGCCGCCATAACTGTCATGCACCGCATTGAGCATGAACAGGTAATGCGCGTGTGGCGCTTGCGCCGGCTGGTCGCCATGCCAAAAACTGATTTCGGCCTCACAAATGGCTTGGGTGTCGGCCAGCAGGCGCGTGCCGTCAAAGCTGGGCGGGGCACCCGCCACGATAAAGCGGTGCGGTATGCCAGACGCGACAAAACTGCCACTCCAAAAACTGCCCAACTCCACCGGGCTGTCGACCAGTTCATCGAAATTGGTAGCCAGATAGTCACCAAAACCACGTTCACAGACGGCCTTTGCCGTAAGGGCCGTGGCCGCTTGCCATGCCTTGGGTACCCCGGCATCGGTCAGCGTCAGCTGGTGTGGTGCGTCTTCTTGCCCATGCACGCGCAGGCACAGGCTGGTGCCGTTGAAAAAGCCACGTTGGGTGTCGAGCCAGGCCGTGCGTACCGAGTTGTCAAAGGCATACACCTGGTAGCGCAGCACCAGCGCTTGGCGGGTGTTGCAATGGATTTGCCAGCTGCATTTGTCAAGCTGGGTCAGGGGCACCGGACTGTGTGCCTGCTGCGCCGTGAGGTGTTGCAGGTGTTTGGAAAATTCCCGCACCAGGTAGCTGCCCGCAATCCACACCGGCAAGCTGACCACCTGGTTTGCAGCGGGCTTGGCTATGGTGAGGGTCACCTCAAACAAATGCGCGTGCAAGTCCAGTGCACACACGGTGTAGCGAACCGGCACGGGCTTGGGGGCGGCAGGCTTTGGCATCAGTTCAGCCGTTTTTCGATCTGGTCGGCACCGATGGCACCTGGGACGCGTGAACCGTCGGCAAACACCAGCGTGGGTGTGCCGGTGATCTTGTACTTGCGGCCCAGCTCCACATTGCGTGTGATGGCAGTTGAATCACAGCTGGCGGCGGCCGGTGTGACATCGCGCACCATCCAGTCTTGCCAGGCTTTGGTTTTGTCTTTGGCGCACCAGATGTTTTTGGACTTTTCGGTGGAGTCGGCACTCAGGATGGGGTACAGGAAGTAGTGAATGGTCACGTTGTTGATTTTTTGCAGGTCTTTCTCAAAGCGCTTGCAATAACCGCAGTTGGGGTCTTCAAATACCGCCAGCTTGCGTTTGCCATTGCCACGCACCAGGGTAAAGGCATCTTTGACGGGCAATGCCTCAAAGGCGATGGCGGTGAGTTTGTCAATCCGCTCTTCGGTCAGGTTGCGCTTTTGTTTGGTGTCAATCAGGTTGCCCTGCACCAGGTAATTGGCCTCGGCATCGGTGTAAAAAATCTCGGCCCCGTTAACGCGAACCTCAAACAAGCCGGGTATTGGTGACTTGCTGACCTCGTCAATACTGGACAACTGCGGAATACGTTCCGCCAGATTTTTACGGATGGTGGCTTCTTGTGACCAAGCCGTGCTGGCAAATAAAAGGGCACAAGTGATCAGGGTGGTGGGCAGTGTTTTCATGCGCGAATCAGGTAAGTTGGGTCTGGTCTGACCGGGTAGTGCCAATTAAGTTCTAAAGCCCCATGGCCTGGCGGGCGGCCCATGTTTTGGTTGTGCCACTAAGCTCGAACCCTTGCATGCCCCAATTGCGCAGCTTTTGCCAGCCAGGGCCTTGTTTGGCAAACAACTGCTGCAGCACCGTCATGGCTGTGTCGGTGGTGGTGACTTCAGTCCGGCGGGCGCGTTCATAACGGCGCAACAGCTTCACGTCGTTGACAGGCCGCCAGTAAGCCCGGGTGTGCAATACGTCTGCCAGTTCGGCCACGTCGCCCAGGCCCAGGTTCAGGCCCTGGCCTGCCAGCGGGTGCACGTTGTGGGCGGCGTCACCGGCCAGCGCCCAGCTTTGGCCATTGGCCACGCCAATCCAGCGGCTGGCTTGGGCCGACTGCAGCGCCCAGGCTTTGCGCGGGCTGACCAGCTTGAGTTTGCCCAGGCAGCCTTCGCTGAGGGCTTCAATTTCATCGCAGAAATCAGCAGCGTCCATTTCCAGCAGTTCAGGTGTGCGGGCATCGGGTGTCGACCACACCATGCCCAACAACTGCCCGTGCGCGCCCTCCAGCGGTAAAAAGGCAAGAATGTCGTCGCCCTTGAACCATTGGCGTGCCACTTGTGCGTGCGGCTTTTCGCAGGCCAAGCGTGCTGCTATGGCATGTTGGGGGTAGCGGATGGCATCAAATTCCACCCCAAACTCTTCACGTGTGGTGCTGGCGCGGCCTTCACACACCACCGTCAGAGTGGCCGGGCGAGGTGCGTCAAGGAGCTCAATGTGGGGTTGAAAACGCACCGCCTCGCGCAATTGCGTCTCCAGTGCAGGCACGTCCACAATCCAGGTCAAGGCGGGCACAGCCAGGCTGGCGGCTGAAAAATTGACCTCGCCGCCATCGTCGCCCGTGACCTGCATGCTGGTAACTTCGGTGGCGTGCATGGCGTCGGGCCAGCAGCGCACAGATTCCAGCAAGGCTCTGGATTTGGCGTTGAGCGCATAGACCCGCACATCGGGTTCGCTGCTGGCAGCGGGTTGTGGCGCGTAAAGGCCCACGCGCAGGCGGTCACGGGCCAACAACAAGGCCAGTGTGTGGCCCACAATGCCACCGCCACGGATACAAATGTCGAGATGATGTGTCATGGTGCGAATTGTAGGAGTGCGCCCGGCGTGGCCCCCCAAAGGTTGAAAAAAGTGGCATCGCATACACTCAAGACACCGTTTTTGTTGGTCTTGCGGGTGCCGTGTGGGCATTTTCTGCGCTTGGACCTGACTTTAGTTTGTTTGAGGATTTGTTATGAAATGTGGCATTGTGGGCTTGCCCAATGTGGGTAAATCGACCCTGTTCAACGCGCTGACCAAGGCGGGTATTGCGGCTGAAAACTACCCTTTTTGCACCATCGAGCCCAATGTAGGCATTGTGGAGGTGCCGGATGCACGCCTGGATGCACTCTCAGCCATCGTGAACCCGCAAAAGGTGCAGCGCGCCATTGTGGAGTTTGTCGACATTGCCGGGCTGGTGGCGGGTGCCAGCACCGGTGAGGGCTTGGGCAACAAGTTTTTGGCCCATATTCGAGAGACTGATGCCATCATCAACGTGGTGCGCTGTTTTGAAGACACCAACGTGATCCACGTGGCTGGCAAGGTCGACCCGATTGACGACATTGAAGTGATTCAGACCGAACTGTGCCTGGCGGACCTGACTGCAGTGGAGAAAGCTCTGCACCGGGTCACCAAAACGGCGCGCTCGGGCGACAAGGAATCCATCAAGCTGGTGGCGATTCTGGAAAAGTGCCAGGCAGCCCTGAACGAAGCCAAGCCGGTGCGCACCCTTGACTTCACCAAGGAAGAGTTGCCACTGCTCAAGCAGTTTTTCCTGATCACGGCCAAGCCCGCCATGTTTGTCGCCAATGTGGCTGAAGACGGCTTTGAGAACAACCCGTTTCTTGACCGTTTGACGGCCTATGCCACGGCCCAGAATGCGCCAGTGGTGGCCATCAGTGCCAAGCTGGAAGCCGAAATGGCCGAAATGAGTGACGAAGACCGCCTGATGTTCCTGGAGGAACTCGGTCTTCACGAGCCCGGCCTGAACCGGCTGATTCGCGCAGCCTACACCTTGCTGGGCCTGCAGACCTACTTCACTGCGGGGGTGAAAGAGGTGCGCGCCTGGACCATCCATGTGGGTGACACCGGCCCGCAGGCGGCAGGCGTGATTCACACCGATTTCGAGAAAGGTTACATCCGTGCCCAGACCATTGCCTATGATGACTTCATTGCCTTCAAGGGTGAGCAGGGTGCCAAAGACGCGGGCAAGATGCGTGCTGAGGGTAAGGAATACGTTGTCAAGGATGGCGACGTGATGAACTTCTTGTTCAGCTCGTAATTTATAGAAAATCAGGCTATAGTGCCCGTTTAGTAAGCGGTTGTAGCTATACTAAATGTAGCATTTTGCTTGCTGGCTACGTTGGTTTGAATCCGGCAAAAGCGGGGCAGGTGGTAGGTCAGGTGCCAAAGACACCCATCAACGCAGCTGTCATGGTCAGGTAACGGGCGAATTTGCCCGCCGCCATGTAGGCCAAACAAGGCCAAAAGGGCAGCTTAAGCCAGCCGGCCACGGCACACAACGGGTCACCCACCACGGGCAACCAGGCCAGCAGACACGCTTTGGGGCCAAGCCGTTCCAGCCACTCCAGGGCGCGCAGATGGTGTTTGGAATGCTGGTGCCGCTCAACCACCTTGAGTGAGGCCAGACCCATCCACCAGCTCACGGCACCGCCCAGTGTGTTGCCCACGGTAGCGACCCCAATGGCGGGCCAAAACAGGTGGGGCGCGATTTGCACCAGGCCAAACACCGCTGGCTCAGAGCCCATGGGCAGCAGCGTGGCTGACACAAACGACACCACAAATACCGTACTCAGGCCAAATTTGGGCAGCGCCAGCAGGGTGAGGATGTGTTCAAGCCAAAGTTCCATGGGTGTCGAAGTATAGGTTTGTGGTTTGGCATGACCGGTGCTTTGGGGGTTTGAATTGCTGAAATTTTAGGCAGCTAGAATCTGTGGCAAATCCCACCCGTTCCTTTTTTTCTCTTTTGACTGCGCCTGCAACCTGAACCTGTTTACATGAACATTGGCCCCCATGTTTTGCCAAATCGGTATTTTGTCGCCCCCATGGCCGGGGTGACGGATCGACCATTTCGCCAGCTGTGCAAGCGCCTGGGCGCGGGGTACGCCGTGAGCGAGATGGTGACCAGTCGGCCCGATTTGTGGGATTCACTCAAAACCTCGCGGCGCGCCAACCACGCGGGTGAGCCCGGCCCGATTGCGGTGCAAATTGCGGGCACCGAGCCACAGATGATGGTGGACGCCGCCCGCTACAACATTGAGCGTGGTGCCCAGATCATTGACATCAACATGGGCTGTCCGGCCAAAAAAGTGTGCAACAAATGGGCGGGTTCGGCCCTGATGCAGGACGAGGCCCTGGCCATTCAGATCGTCGCCGCTACGGTGCAGGCCTGCGCCCCGTTGGGCGTGCCGGTGACCCTGAAAATGCGCACCGGCTGGTGCCACACCAGCAAAAATGCGGTGCAACTGGCCCGTGCCGCAGAAGACGCGGGTGTGCAAATGGTCACGGTGCATGGCCGCACCCGCGAGCAAGGCTACAAGGGTGCGGCAGAGTACGACACCATTGCGGCAGTGAAAGCGGCGCTGCGCATACCGGTGGTGGCCAATGGCGACATCGACAGCCCCGAGAAAGCTCGCGCCGTGCTGGCAGCCACGGGTGCCGATGCCATCATGGTGGGCCGTGCGGCGCAAGGGCGACCCTGGATTTTCAGGGAAATTGCCCATTTCCTGGCCACTGGCGAACACTTGGCACAACCTCTGGTGGCCGAGGTAAAGCAACTGCTGCTGGCGCATCTGCACGACCACTACAGCCTGTATGGCGAATTTGCGGGGGTGCGCACGGCACGCAAACACATTGGCTGGTATGTGCGCGACCTGCCCGGTGGGGAGGCGTTTCGTGCCCGCATGAACCTGCTTCCCGACTGCCAAACGCAATGGGCTGCGGTGGCCGATTATTTTGATGAACTGAACACAGGCATGGACCGATTGCCCATGCCGACCCTGGGACGAGCGAAAAACAAAATGGAGACTGTTGAATGAAACCCCTGAACGTGGCAGATTGTGTGCGCAGCAACCTTGAGAGTTACCTGCGCGACCTGGGTCAGAGTGAGCCCAATGGCATGTACAACATGCTGGTGGCGGTGGTGGAAAAGCCGCTGCTTGAGGTGGTGATGCAACACGCTGACCACAACCAGTCCAAAGCGGCGCAATGGCTTGGGCTGAACCGCAACACCTTGCGAAAAAAGCTGCTTGAACACAAGCTGATTGATTAGTCGCCCGGCAACGCTCTTGCGCGTGGCAGGGGGTGGCGCATGCCGCCACGGTGTTCAGTGCTGGACCACCCCTTCAAATTTTCCTTTTTATAAACCAAAACCTTTCACACCATGAACGCACTCCTTTCTGTCTCGGACAAAACCGGCATCCTTGAATTTGCACAAAGCCTGCATGCGCTGGGCATCAAGTTGCTGAGCACCGGCGGCACCGCCAAGTTGCTGTCTGACAACGGCCTGCCCGTCACCGAAGTGGCCGAAGTCACCGGTTTCCCTGAAATGTTGGATGGCCGGGTTAAAACCCTGCACCCCAAGGTGCACGGTGGCTTGCTGGCCCGACGTGACCTGCCCGAGCACATGGCTGCCCTCAAGGCCTACGCCATCGACACCATCGATCTGCTGGTGGTGAACCTGTACCCGTTTGAGTCCACCGTGGCACGGTTGGGTTGCACGCTGGAAGATGCCATTGAGAACATTGACATTGGGGGCCCGGCCATGGTGCGCAGCGCTGCCAAAAACTGGAAAGACGTCGCCGTGTTGACCGATGCCTCGCAATACTCGCAAGTGCTGGCCGAGTTGAAGGACGGCGGTTTGACGCTGAAAACCAAGTTTTCCCTGTCGGTGGCGGCGTTCAACCGCATCAGCCAATACGATGCGGCCATCAGCAATTATTTGTCGTCGGTCGCGTTTGAAGAGGGTGCCAGCACCCCCACACGTCAGCTGTTTCCTGGCCAGTCGAACAGCAACTTCGTCAAATTGCAGGACCTGCGTTACGGTGAAAACCCGCACCAGAGTGCCGCTTTTTACCGTGACCTGTACCCAGCCCCTGGCTCTTTGGTCACGGCCACGCAACTGCAAGGCAAGGAACTGAGCTACAACAACATTGCCGATGCCGATGCCGCCTGGGAATGTGTCAAGAGTTTTGATGTAGCCAAGGACGGTGCCGCCTGTGTGATTGTCAAACATGCCAACCCTTGCGGTGTGGCGGTGGGTGCCGATGCGCTGCAAGCCTACAGCAAGGCCTTCGCCACCGACCCCACCTCGGCTTTTGGTGGCATTATTGCCATCAACTGCACGCTGGATGAGGCTTCGGCGCTACAAATGTCGA
>JBIJDQ010000059.1:0-8920 GCA_044344025.1 Rhodoferax sp. | reverse complement strand
GCAGTTTTGCAGAAAGCCTTGGGCGGATGCTCCGTGGCGAATACGTGGAAGACCATCGCAGCCTGATAAATGCTCGGGTGATGCGCGACGGCCATTGCGTGTTCAAGGCGATGGCCATGAACGATGTCGTTGTTAACCGGGGGGCGACTTCCGGCATGGTGGAGTTGCGGGTTGAAGTGGATGGGCATTTTGTGGCCAACCAGCGTGCAGACGGGTTGATCATTGCCACACCCACTGGTTCCACAGCCTATGCTTTGTCCTCAGGAGGGCCGTTGCTGCACCCGTCCATTCCAGGCTGGGTTATGGTGCCAATTGCGCCCCATACATTGTCAAATCGGCCTATAGTGCTTGCCAACACGTCACACATAGCTATTGAGTTGGTAGCAGGAAGGGATGCAAGCGCCAGCTTTGACCAGCAGTCCTTGGCATCGTTGATGCATGGTGACCGCATCGAAGTTGAACGTTCTGTGCACCATGTGCGGTTTTTGCATCCCAAAGGCTGGTCTTACTTTGACACCTTGCGGGAAAAATTGCATTGGAACGAAGGAGTAAGCACACCGTGAGCCTAAAACGCATCGTCTTGCGCGACTTTGTGATCGTCAACGAACTCGATCTGGAGTTTTCTGAGGGTTTTACTGTGCTAACCGGCGAGACCGGTGCAGGCAAATCGATCCTGATTGATGCCCTGCAACTCGTCACCGGTGGACGGGCTGATGTCAACGTGATTCGAGAAGGCTGTAACCGTACGGATGTCACCGTTGAGTTTGACGCTTCCCCGTCGATCACTGCCTGGCTTGATGAAGCAGGTTTTGACCAGAATTCTGTTCTTTTGCTGCGGCGGACCGTCGATGCCCAAGGTAAAAGCCGTGCCTGGATCAACGCCAGCCCCGCCACGGCGACCCAACTGCGTGCGGTGGGTGAACAGTTGCTTGACATTCACGGTCAGCACGCCTGGCAAAGCCTGACGCGTGCTGAAGCGGTGCGAAACCTGCTGGATGCCTACGCACAGGTGTCGATCGCGGAGACGGGCAAAATGTGGCATCAGTGGCGCGCTGCGCAAGACAGACTGACCTTGGCCCATGCATCTCAGGCAACCCTGGCGGTCGAGAGGGAAAGACTGAACTGGCAAGTCGGGGAAGTCGAGAAGCTCAACCCCGGACAGGACGAGTGGTTAAACCTCAACGCCGAGCACGCCAGGTTATCAAATGCACAAGGGTTGATGGATGCAGCACAGCAAGCCCTTCAAGCCCTTGACAACGACGATGACAGTGCCCGCAGTCGGGTTGGCAATGCCCTCTCAACCCTGCAAAAACAGACTCGTATCGAACCTTTTTTCCAAGGGTTGGCAATCGAGTTGTCATCGAGTTTGGCGCAACTTGACGATGCGGTGCATTCCCTGAACGCTTACCTGCGAAAAGCCGAACTCGATCCCCAACGTCTTGCGCAACTTGACGAGCGCATGGGTCTTTGGATGGCATTGTCAAGACGCTATCGTTGTAGCCCGGAGACATTGACAGATGTGCTTCAAGGCTGGCGCAACGACCTCAGTGCACTTGAAGTGGCTTCGGACTTGCGTGCGCTTGAGCAATTGCAGGAAGTGGCTTGGCAAGCCTACAGCAAACAAGCACAACTGCTGTCCCGAGCCCGCGCCAAATTTGCGCCGCAGCTAAGTCAGACCATCACGCAGGCAATGCAAGACCTTGGGATGCAAGGGGGCCAGTTTGAAGTGGCGTTGAGAGAATCCGCCCTTCCCATGCCAAGTGGACTGGAGGAAGTGAGCTTTTTGGTCGCAGGACATGCGGGGAGCACCCCACGGCCGATCAACAAAGTGGCATCAGGCGGTGAGTTGTCCCGAATTTCGCTTGCGATTGCGGTTACCACCAGTCAGTTGGGCAGTGCGCAAACTCTGATATTTGATGAGGTTGACGCAGGTGTAGGCGGTGCCGTGGCAGAAACTGTGGGCCGCCTGATGCGTCAACTCGGCTCTGACCGACAGGTACTCGCCGTGACGCACCTGCCGCAAGTTGCCGCCTGCGCGGATCACCATTTGGTAGTGCGCAAAAAGACACACGGTACAAGCACTGTCAGTCAAGTGGCACACGTAACTGGAGAAGACCGGGTGGCAGAACTTGCCCGCATGCTGGGGGGAGAACGTTTGCTTACCAGCACACTGGCACACGCACGCGACATGCTGCAATTTCAAGGCTCATGACATGAAAACAAACACAGGTGAATTGCACCTCGTGGTGTTGACAGGCATGTCGGGCTCTGGCAAGTCCGTGGCACTGCACGCATTGGAAGACCTAGGCTATTACTGCGTGGACAATTTGCCACCCGAATTGATGGTCTCCTTGGTCGAACTGGAGCGAAGCGGATTTACTGATCGCCTGGCCATTGCCATCGACGTGCGCAGCGCGAGGTCGTTGCCCATGGTTCCCAAGCAACTGCAAGTACTGAAAGAAAGAGGGATTCATGTCGATTCTATTTTTCTGGATGCCACGACCGACACGTTGATTCGCCGTTTTTCCGAAACGCGCAGGCGCCATCCCCTGTCCTGGGTAGCACAAGGTCACCAGCCCCACGACCAGCAACACGCCCTGACGCAAGCCATCGAACTCGAACGTGAACTGCTCGCTGAGTTGCGGGCACAAGCGCATGTGATCGATTCCAGCATCCTTCGTCCTACCCAGTTGCAGACCTATATCAAAGCCATGATTTCGGCTCCAGACAAACAGTTGACGCTGGTGTTTGAGTCGTTTGCTTTTAAACGTGGCATTCCAAGCGATGCCGACTACGTTTTTGATGTGCGTATGCTGCCCAACCCGCATTACGAACCCGAGCTCAAGGAACTGACTGGCTGCGACGCATCAGTGATTCAGTTTTTACAGCAAGAGCCCGAGGTAACCCGCATGCTCTCGCAGATACATGGTTTTCTTGACAGTTGGCTCGATGCCCTGGCAAAAAACCACCGGAGTTATGTCACGGTGGCCATCGGTTGCACGGGTGGACAACACCGCTCGGTGTATTTGGTCGAGCAACTCGCTTCGCTTTTTGAAAAAAAATGGTGCACACTCAAGCGTCACCGCGAAATGGATGCCCGCTAACCGTCACGAAGCAGTTTGCGCACAGGCGCTGGCAACCCCAGGTTTTGCCATTGCATGGGTTCGTACCAGGCACCTGGTGCCCCAGGTGATGTCGCTGCCGGAAGCGTCACCTGCACCGGGTGCAAAAACAGGTCTTTGTGTGTCAAAACATGCTTAAAACTTGGCATTTCAACCCGTTTTAACTCCATATGCTGAGGGAGTGATTGCTGCAACTCCTGGTAGCTATCAAACACCCCAAAGCAATACAGACCCGCCCAGACACCCGGTGCTGGACGCTGGCTCAACCACACGGCCCCATCTGCTGATTGCGCCCACAACAACCACAAGGCCTGAGAGCCTCGCTTGATCCGCCTTGTTTTAACAGGGTATTTAAGCGGATTACCCGCTTCAAATGCCATGCAGCGCAATTGCAAGGGACACTTTTCACAAGCTGGTTTTCTCGAGGTGCATAGCGTTGCCCCCAAATCCATCATGCCCTGGGTATAACCAGGCATGTGCTGGGAACAGGCTTCAGCGGGTAGCAAAGCGTTTGCCCTCTGCCACAAAATCCGCTCATTGGCAGCATGGGACAGATCAGCCTCAAAGCCAAGGAACCGGGTCAGCACCCGCTTCACGTTGCCATCGAGAATGGCCACACGTTCCAGAAAGCACAACGAGGCGATGGCCGCCGCAGTAGACGGACCGATACCGGGCAAACTTTGTAATTCACGCGCTGTCTGCGGAAACACCCCTGCGTGATGGGTCGTCACCTGCTGGGCGCAAAGATGCAGGTTGCGTGCCCGACTGTAATAACCCAGGCCACTCCAAAGACTCAAGACCTCATCCAACGAGGCCCGCGCCAGCGCCACGACATCGGGGAAACGAACAAGAAATCGTGAAAAATAGTCCAATACCGTCACAACTTGAGTCTGCTGCAACATGATTTCAGACAACCACACCCGATAGGGATCACGGGTATTTTGCCAAGGTAAATCATGCCGCCCGTGGCGGGCTTGCCAATCAACCACGGCCAATGCCAGAAATTGCTCCTGATCCATCAGGGCAAAATCACCGATCGTTCAGGCAAACGCATCTGCTGCCACACCAAAACGCGACGGGGAAGTCATTTGAAGCAGATGATCGGTCAGTTCCGTCAGTTTTGACTCCACGCCATCAAGCTCTGAGTTGCGACTGTTAATGACACCGATGCGTTCATCCAGCCCGCTGGATGCCTGCGCAATTCGGTCAATGGCTTCAAGCCGTCGGACAAAGTTTTTTCGCCGCTCGCGCAATTGAGCATCAAGCTGAGACGCGGCCGACTTACTCCACGTTTCCACATCTGCCAGACAGGTCTCATGAATGGTTCTTAGACGGGTTGACAATGCGCGAACCAGCCGGTCAGCAAAGGCGGGCTGTGCCAGCCTGAACGCGTTTCCCAACCCGAGGTACTGCACGTGGCTTTGCTGAATCAGGTCAAGGTCTTTCAGGTAGGTCTCAACCAGCGGCTCATCGGGTACCTGCAGTGAAAAACCGTAGTCGGTGTTGAGTTGCAGAAAAGTGGCCACCAACATGGAATGAATCTCCAGCCCTTTGGCCTGCACTTGGCGCAAGTTGTCATTCAAGCGTCCAAAAGTTTCGCTATAGGCCCGCTTGATACCCAACTTGAACCCTTTTTGCTGCAATGCGGCCGTCAAGTCTGACATTTCACGTTTGAGGGTGCTTGGGCCAAGCAAATTGAATATTTCACGCAGCAACTTCAGGTGCACAGAACGGACGGCATGAATCTTTACTCCCCCTGCATCAAAGTCAGCCTGTTCTTGGGAAATACGTGCTCTCATGTTCTTGATGACTGGGGTATTTTTACCTTGCAAGCCCTTGAGCTCCAGCAGTTGCTCAGTCACATCACGGCGGCGAATATGCAAAACGCGCGCCGATTCACTGCGCAAATCGGCAATTCCGCGTGTCACGGCCGATGCCAGTATTTTTTGCCTTCGACCCATAATGCCTTGACTCAACGCCTCCTCCAACTTGGCCAGACAACTCCTCCGAAGCAAGGCAGCATCGTTGTTGACCTTAGCCAACAAACCTTTTTGAGCGGATACGGCAACCACCTGGCTGGCAGGAACCCCCAGTATCTCAGCCGTGGTTTGCTGCTGTCGGTCAATTTGCGCCTGCACCTGCTCCGGGCTGTCCAAGGCATCCCAAAGGGTGTCTATCTTGTTTAACACCACCACGCGAGTTGAGGTATCCCTATCGTCTTGCACCATGTGTTCACGCCAGATGGACAGGTCTGATTGGGTCACACCGGTGTCAGCAGCCAATATGAACACAATGGCCTGAGCCTGCGGAATCAGGCTCACTGTCAGCTCAGGCTCAGCGCCGATGGCATTGAGGCCGGGTGTGTCCAAAATCACCAATCCCTGCTTCAACAAAGGGTGGGCAATGTTGATCAGTGCATGTCTCCACTTGGGCACTTCGACCAAGCCCTGCGCGTCCAACATGGGTGCATCTTGCCCCGACTGTTGCTGCCAAAATCCGAGGTCTTGTGCCTGCTGAGGGGTGACGCGGCGGGTCTCTGCCACCTTGGCAAAGGCTTCCGCCAATTGCTTGGGGTTGGCCACTTCGAGGTCGATCCGTTCCCACTTCTCTGGCACCATGCGCCATTCCATCAAACTTTGCGGCTGCAAACGCGAGTCAATGGGAAGCAGTCTTAGACAGGGAGGCACCTCCGGGTCATAACCCATTTCTGTCGGGCACATCGTCGTGCGGCCCGCACTGGCCGGCATGATGCGTCGACCATACTCGGCGAAAAAAATTGCATTGATGAGCTCAGATTTCCCGCGAGAAAACTCAGCGACAAAAGCCACCATGACTTTGTCAACCCGGACCTGTGCTTCGAGTCGATGCATGCGGTCTTCAACCGATACGTCAAGCAAGTCCTGATCTTTCAACCACTGCGCGAGCAGCTTCAGACGCAAGGCGAATTCACGCCGCCATGCACCATGCTGATCAAATTTTTCGTTGAAAGAAGTTCCCAAAGCGCCTCCGAGCCTGCTGATAAGGCTCAATATAGCACCGCCACCCGGTCAATAGGCTGGCAAGTGCATCAAGTTTTTTGACATTTCGGACAATAAAAAGTCGAACGCTGCCCCTGTCGGATCATTTCGACTGGAGTGTCGCATTTGCGGCAGGGCAATTGGGCACGCCCATAGACCATCGCTTCAAGCTGAAAATAGCCAGGCTGTCCGCTCGCACTGGAAAAATCACGCAAAGTGCTACCACCTTGCTCAACCGCCCGCGTCAAAACCTGCTTGATAGCGGCATGCAAACGCGCAACCCTGATCCGGCCCAGGGCAGAGGCACGAATTGTGGGCCGGACGCCCGCGATGAAAAGAGCCTCGGATGCATAGATGTTGCCCACACCCACCACCAATTTTCCTGCCAACAATACTTGTTTGATCGCCGATTTTTTTTGTCGAAGGTCTGCATAAAACTGCGCCAGGTCAAAAGAATCAGACAAGGGCTCCATACCCAGATGCCCCAACAACTTTTGTGCCTGGGGGCCAGTGAGGTCATCCACATAGACCACTGCCCCAAAACGCCGTGGGTCATTAAGTCGCAATGTACCCTTTGTAGTCAACAAATCGAAATGGTCATGTATCCCGCCGATAGGCAAGTTCAGATCAAACCGCAAACTGCCCGACATGCCCAAATGCACCAGCAAAAATCCCCTGTCCAACCCAATCAGCAGGTACTTGCCACGCCGGCCAACCTGATGCACCTGAAGCCCCCTCAAACTCTTGGTGTCACATCCCAACGGCCAGCGCAGAGGCTTTCCCAATCGCACCTCAAGCACTGTCGCACCTGCGATCTCATTGGCAAAGCTCATGCGTGTGACTTCAACTTCGGGTAATTCTGGCATGCGAGTCGATATTGTTGGGCATGGATTATTATGCCCACATGCGTTTCAAACACCGTTTTCTATTGCCCCTACTGCTGGCGCTTGTTGGTGCTACCCAGGCCCAAACGTCCGACCGCGCTGATCTAAATGCAAAAAGCTCTGCACTGGACGGGGCCTTGTTTTACCAACTCCTCCTAGGCGAACTCAACGCTCGTGGTGAGGAGCCTGCTGCTGCCTTCTCCCTGATCCTTGATGCCGCACGCAAAACCAACGACCCTAACCTTTTTCGGCGCGCCGTTCACATCGCACTTCAGGTCCGTTCAGGAGAATCGGCCTTGCTGGCGGCCAGGGCCTGGAGCCAGTCAGCACCCACTTCACAAGAGGCGAATCGCTACGTTTTACAGGTTCTGCTCGGCCTGAACCGCATCGCTGACACTCTTGAACCACTCAAACGCCAGGTCACGCTGACACCTGCCAGCGAGCAACGCGAGGTCATGTGGTCAATTCCTGCTAGCTACGAACGCGCCACGGACCGTGTATTGGCTGCCAACACCGTTAAAAAGGCCTTGAGCCAATGGTTGACCGACCCTGTTTTAGGACCTACTGCATGGGCTGTCGCAGGGCGCATGTCACTCAGTGCGGGCGACAAACCGTCTGCCCTAACCGCAGCCACCAACGGTTTAATGCAAAACCCGCGCGCTGAACACCCGGCTTTATTGGCACTTTCGATGATGAGTCCAGACCTGACTGCCGCTGAAAACCTGGTGCAAAAACACCTGCCACATGCACGGCCAGAGTTCCAACTAGCCTATGCCCGGTCATTACTAAACAGCAAACGAGAATCTGATGCCAAGGGACTGTTGCAAAGTCTGCGAAGTCAAAACCCAGACTTTCCTGACGTTTGGTTGATTGAAGGTACCTTGGCCTTGCAAGGAGGGGAGTTCGACAACGCTGAACGCCAACTCCAGCAGTACCTTGACCTCACCCAAGCCGATGCCACCAAAGCTCCGAAGAGCGAATTTCGTCGCGGTCGCACGCAAGCCTTTTTGTCAATGGCCCAGATTGCACAACAACGCAAAGACTTCAAACTGGCCGACAGTTGGTTACAGCAAGTTGACACACCAGAAGATCTTGTGCGGGCGCAAATTCGTCGGGCAATCATTCTGGCACAACAAGGGCAGTTGGAGGATGCCTTAGCGCTTATCCGCAGCCAACCTGAACGCACTGCCGAAGATGCCCAGTTAAAGCGTTCCGCAGAGGTGCAATTGTTAAAAGAAAACAAGCAGTTCAGTCGCACCCGCAGTCTCCTGCAAGCCAGTTTGATAGACAACCCGGGCGACCACGATGTGGCGTATGAACTGGCCATGGTTCATGAAAAACTGGGTGAACTCGATGAAATGGAACGCTTGCTGCGGGGGTTAATGCTTGCAAGGCCTGACGATCCCCATGCTTACAACGCTCTGGGCTACTCGTTGGCAGACCGCGGCCTGAGACTGCCTGAGGCCAAAGCCCTGATCACCCGCGCCCTGCAACTGGCACCCAAGGACCCCTTTATTACCGACAGCCTGGCTTGGGCAGAATTCCGCAGTGGCAACCTTGATTTGGCCCTGAATCTTTTGGATGGTGCATTCAAGGAAAGGCCCGATGCCGAAATTGCCGCACACCTGGGTGAAGTCCTGTGGGCATTAAAACGTCAAACCGAGGCGATTGACGTCTGGCGCCAAGGTCTAAAGCTTAATCCCAACAACGACACCTTGCTTGAAACACTCAAGCGTTTACGGGCCAACTTGTGAACCATCGCTGGTTAGTCCGAACGGTAACGGTTTTAGCTGCTTTTTTCATTGCAGGGTGTGCCCTGAAAGCAAGGACCTCTGACATCGATACTGCGGTATCCCCGGCTTGGCATGGGCGCTTGATCATGCAAGTGCAGGCTCAT
>JBIJDQ010000058.1:0-8950 GCA_044344025.1 Rhodoferax sp. | reverse complement strand
GCCCTTGCCCACCACCAGCGCCGATGAGGGCAAACGCCAAACCGGCGTGTTGCAACAGCGCGGTGAACCCGATGGCTTGCGCGCCTACCGCCGAGGCGACAGCCTGAAATCCATTGTCTGGAAAAAAGCCGCCAAAACGGGTGACCTGGTCAGCCGTGACCACGCCGGACTGCAGTCTCACACCCTGTGGCTGACACCCCAACTCACGCAGATCAGCCCGCTGGAGGCGCAACTCAGCCGCTTGTGCGCCTGGGTGCTGTTGGCCGAACAACAGGGCCAGCGTTATGGTCTGCGCCTGGCCGGTCATGACATTGCACCGAACAATGGCCCGTTGCACCAGCAGCGTTGCCTGCAAGCGCTGGCCCTGGCCTGAAGTCCGTTTATGACGCTCCAAACCTTGCAAAACCTGCCGCGCGACACCCGCGACACCTTGTTTTTGCTGATGGTGATCACCTGGGTGGCGCTGCCCTTGGCGGGACAGGTGCCGCTGTGGTGCAGCCTGATGGGGGCCGGTGTGGTGGTGTGGCGCGGGTCACTGGCTTGGCGCAATTTGCCTCTGCCTGGCACCGTCTGGCGCCTGGGTTTGCTGGCTTTGGCGGTGGCAGCCACGCTGTTTTCGTACAAAACCCTGCTCGGACGCGATGCCGGGGTGACCATGGTGCTGGTCCTGCTGGCCCTGAAAACCCTGGAGCTGCGCGCCCGCCGCGATGCCTTTGTGGTGTTTTTCTTGAGCTTTTTCCTGATGCTGACGCAGTTCTTTTACTCGCAGTCATTGCTCACCGCAGCAGCCATGTTGCTGGCGCTATGGGGCTTGCTGACCGCGCTGGTCAACGCCCACATGCCAGTTGGCAAACCTCCCTTGTGGACGGCGGCCCGCATCGCCGGGGGCATGACGCTGCTGGGCGCGCCCATCATGGTGGTGCTGTTCATGCTGTTTCCGCGCCTGGCGCCGCTGTGGGGCTTGCCGGGCGATGCCATGGCCGGGCGCAGTGGCTTGTCAAGCAGCATGACGGTGGGCAACATCGCCAGCCTGGCGCTTGACGACAGTGTGGCCATGCGGGTGCGGTTTGACGGGCCGGTGCCACCGCAGGCCGAGATGTATTACCGTGGCCCGGTGCTGAGCCAGTTTGACGGCCAGCGCTGGACCGGCGTGGCGTGGCTTGACCTGGCCAACCGGGCCACCACACCACAACTCACGCCACAGAGCGACCCATTCAGTTACCAGATCACCCTGGAGCCCAACCAGCAACCCTGGCTTTTGACGTTGGATGCCACCGCACAGGCACCCCAAGTGGTGGGCCAAACACCCCGCATGACCCCCGACCTGCAATGGGTACTGACCCGCCCGGTGACCGAGTTGCTGCGTTACCAGGTGCAAAGTTTCACCCGCTACCGCGCAGGCCCTGAATTGGCCTTGGCACAGTTGCGGCCAAATCTGGCTCTGCCATTCGAGAGCAACCCTCGCACCCAGGCTTGGGCACAGCAACTCAAACAAAGTTACCCGGACCCCAACCAGCGCATTGATGCTGTGCTGACGCACCTGCGTACCCAAGGTTACCTCTACACGCTGGAGCCCGGTGTGTATGGCCGCCACAGCGCTGATGAATTCTGGTTTGACCGAAAACTGGGTTTTTGTGAGCACATTGCGGCAGGTTTTGTGATCGTTATGCGCGCCAGTGGCATTCCAGCGCGCGTGGTCACCGGCTACCAGGGGGGTGAGCGCAACCCCCTGGACGGCTTTTTTACCGTACGCCAAAGTGATGCCCATGCCTGGACCGAAGTCTGGCTTGCGGGCCAAGGCTGGGTGCGCATTGACCCCACCTCAGCGGTCGCGCCGGGGCGCACCGGCACGTTTCAACGCCTGCAAACCCCGCGTGGCGCAGTGGCCAGCGCCCTGTTCGGCAATGTAAACCCGGAACTCGCCCTGAACCTGCGTGCGATTTGGGACGCGACCAACAACCGCTGGAACCAATGGGTGCTCAATTACAGCCAAACCCGCCAGCTTGACCTGCTTAAACGCATGGGGTTTGAGTCGCCCAGTTGGGAAGACCTGATTTATGTGCTTTGCACTCTGGTGGTGCTGGCCAGCCTGGCCGGTGCGCTTTGGAGCGCCTGGGAACGCCAGCACCAGGACCCCTGGCTGCGCCTGCTGGCCCGTGCCCGCAAGGCCCTTGGGCGTGCCGGCATGGCGGTGCCACCCCAATGCACGCCACGCCAACTGGCACAACTGCTTCAACAACAGGCGGACAAAGACCGTCAGCGCCCTGCCCTGCAAGCCTGGTTGCTGCGACTTGAGGCACTGCGTTATGCGCCACAAGTACCTCAGCCCAGACTGGGTCAGCGCGCCAGTTTCCAGCGGCACCTGGCTACACTGCAAAGCGAACTCAAACGCCTTTTGCCACCACCTGCGCCATGAAACCGCCCCGTCACCCCCCATTTAGGCACCTTTTGATAGCTATAATTTCTATAGCAATATACGCACTACCCATAAGCACCAGCGCCGCAAAACATCCAAAAAAGAAGAAAAAACCTGTCGCAACGGTCGCCAGCGCGGTGCCCGGCCCGAGTTATGGCAAACGCACCGATGCCATGCAGGCCGCCGACGACATCGCCCAGCGCCGCAACCTCGACCCGGCGTGGGTGCGTCAAATCTTGTCTGAGGCCCACTACATTCCTTTCATTGCCAAAGCTGTCACCCCACCACCGGCAGGAGTGGCCAAAAACTGGCAGGTGTACCGCAGCCGCTTTGTAGAGCCGCTGCGAATCAAGGCCGGTGTGGCATTTTGGCAAGCCCACAGCGAGACCCTCAAGCGGGCACAAGCCGAGACCGGTGTGCCAGTCGAAATCATTGTGGGCATCATCGGCGTGGAGACCATTTACGGCCAGCAAACCGGTAACCTGCGGGTGCTGGATGCCTTGGCCACCCTTGCCTTTGACTTTCCCACCAGCCACCCTCGCTCGGTGGAACGCAGTGCCTATTTCAAAGGTGAACTGGAGCAGTTTTTAAGCCTGACCCAGCGCACCGGGCGCGACCCCCTGACGGTCAAGGGCAGTTACGCCGGGGCCATGGGCTTGCCACAGTTCATGCCGTCGAGCTGGGTCAAATACGCCATCGACTTTGATGGTGACGGTGTGGTTGACCTGTTTGGCAGCCCGGCCGACGCGATTGGCTCGGTGGCCAATTACTTCCAGGCTTTTGGCTGGCAAAGTGGTCTGGCCACCCATTACCCGGTGACGTTTGACGCGCCAACCCTCAACATGGAAGCCCTGATGGCACCTGACATTCTGCCCACCTTCACCGTGGCCAGTTTTCAGGCCAAAGGGGCAGTGTTAAGCGGCGCAGCCTTGCAGCACACCGGCAACTTGGCGTTGATTGAGCTGCAAATGGGTGATGCCTCACCCATCTACGTGGCAGGCACCGACAACTTTTACGCCATCACCCGCTACAACTGGAGCAGTTATTACGCCATGGCCGTGATTGAGCTGGGGCGCGCGGTGGCGGCTGTGGTCGACAAGTAAACCGCAGGTGGTTTTGATCAATAAAGTGGAAACTGCACAACAACTGCAAGTGAAGCGGCCCACCTGATGGGTGCGCCACCGAACAGACCGCACGCTCTTCACACACGACCATGAACCTTGTTCAAACTCAGAAACAAGGCACACCATGACACACACCAACCCGGCCCTCAACTTAACCTGCAAGGCCACACCATGAGCCTCGGAACCATCCTGCTGATTGTGCTGGTTCTTTTGCTGATCGGGGCTATTCCCAGCTGGCCACACAGCCAGAGCTGGGGTTACGGACCCAGCGGTGGGCTTGGACTGGTGGTGATCATTGTGGTGGTCCTGCTGCTGATGGGACGCATCTAGTTAAATGCTACATTTTTAATAGCTTCCCGCGCTACAACGGCAAGCGCCGTAGCCTAGTTTTTTATAAATTCGACGCTCTGCACCGTCTTCAACGCCCCCGGGTAGTCAAATCGGGCTATTTGTCGGGCCAAAACTGGCCCCTCTTTGCCCAAAGCAGTCATGAGAAGCGGGCGATGGGCGTTAAACAGGTCGGCTGACGCGGTGTCAAAGCGGGCCAACAAAGGCGCCAACTGAGCCAAAACCGCACGCAGGGCATCCGGGTCAATCGCCCCGACTTGGGTCACTGGCGGTGATTCAAGCATATTCTGCAACACCTGCTCAAGCGCATCTTGGCACAATTGCAGCGCCTCCACCTCAAGCATCAGCGCGTCCTGGGGCTGCGCTTGGCGCAGCGCCAGCTCAAGCGCCACCGCTGCCGCGTGGATGGCCGAGGCACCCAGGGTGCCGGCCACGCCCTTGAGCGTATGCACACGCAGCCGTGCGGCATCAAGCTGCCCTGATGCCAACTCCTGACGCAAGCGCTGCACATCATCCACTTGATGGGCGGCAAACTGGCGCAACAACGCCAAGTATTTGGGTACATTGCCACGCAGCACCGCCAGCCCTTGATGGGTGTCTAGCTGCTCAAACTGGGTCAGCAACACGGGCAAGCTCTGCTGAGCCAGCGCCAATTCAGGACTGTGCTGCCTGCCAAAAGGTGGATCGGCAGAGATACCAGGGGCGAGACCAACCGGGGCCAGCGGTAACCACCGCAACAGCGCCGCATACAGCTGGGCCGGGTCAACCGGTTTGGCCACAAAGTCGTTCATCCCCGCACCTTGACATGCCTGGCGATCTTCGTCAAAGGCATTGGCAGTCATGGCCACAATGGGTTTGGTGGCCCAGTCTGGCCGGGCACGCAGCACACGGGTGGCCTCCAGGCCGTTCATGTTGGGCATCTGAATGTCCATCAGAATCAAGTCAAACGCCTGGGTTTTGGCTTTTTGCACCGCGTCCAGCCCATCAACAGCCACTTCTGCCGCCAAGCCCACCCCGTGCAACAGTTCCACCGTGACTTCACGGTTGATGGCGTTGTCTTCTGCCAGCAAAACCCGTTGGCCGCCATGGTGCATGCGCAGTTGCGCCTCTGCGTCAGCCACACCTATGCGCGAATCGACCTGCATGATGCCGTGGCCGCGTTGCAGCCGTGCGGTAAACCAGAAGGTGCTGCCTTGGCCTGGCTCGCTGTCCACGCCAAACTCTCCCCCCATCAATTCCGCCATGCGCCGGGTGATCACCAGGCCCAGTCCGGTGCCGCCATACGTGCGGGTGGTGCTGGAGTCGGCCTGCTCAAAGGCGTGAAACAGGCGGGGAATTTTGGCCGGTGCAATGCCAATGCCGCTGTCGGCCACTTCAAACCGCACCAACAAATCGTCGCCGGTGTCTTGCAGCAGTTTGGCGCGCAGGGCGACAAAGCCTTTTTCGGTAAATTTAACGGCATTGCCGGCGTAGTTGAGCAAGGACTGGCGCAGGCGTGTGGGGTCACCGCGCAACCACAGCGGCACAGAGTCACCATCAATCTCAATGGTCAACCCTTTGTCGCGCGCAGTTTGGCCGATGATGGAGGCCACGTTGTCCAGAATGGCGCTGAGGTGGAAGTCAGTTTGCTCAAGCTGCAGTCGACCAGACTCGATTTTCGAGATGTCCAGAATGTCATTGATGATGGACAGCAGGTGTTGGCTGGCGCTGTCGATCTTGTTCAGGCGCTCAAGCTGCTGCGGCGAGGCACCGGATCGGCGCAACAGGTGGTTCATGCCAATGATGGCGTTCATGGGGGTGCGGATTTCGTGGCTCATGTTGGCCAGAAAACGGCTCTTGGCCACGTTGGCCGCTTCGGCCTGATGCCTTGCAGTTACCAGTTCTGCGGTGCGGGCTTCCACCAGTTGTTCAAGGTTATGGCGATGCTGGTCAAGTTCTTCGCCCAGGCGCTTTTTGTCGGTGATGTCTTCCTTAACCGCCACGTAATGGCTGATTCTTCCATTGGCCTGGCGCAGGGGCGTGATGATGGCGAACTCGGTGTAGTCGCTGCCATCTTTGCGCTGGTTGACAAACTCACCTTTCCACGGCAAGCCTTGGGTCAGGGTGTTCCACATTGCCCGGTAGGTTTCAGTCGGTGTATGACCCGAGTGCAACACACGCGGGTTTTTGCCAATAACCTCCTCACGGGCGTAGCCAGTGGCCCGAACAAAGGCTTCGTTGACGTAATCAATGCGCGCATCCATGTCGGTGATCACAATGCTCTCAGGGCTTTGTTCCACTGCCAGTGAGAGTTTGTTCAACTGGTCTTCAACCGCCTTGCGCTCAGTGATGTCATGCAGCATCACCAGATGGTGGCCTTCAAATCTGCCCGAAATTGCCCCGGCGCTGGCAATCACCACGCGCTGCGAGCCATCTTTGCAGTGCACTTTGACTTCCATGGCCTTGAATGGCTCGCCAGTTTGTCCAGCGACTTCCAGAGCCGTGTTCCAGGCATCGACCACTGACTGCCGGTAGGCGGGGTCCGGATAGGCTTTAGCCCACCAATGCGGCAAGGTGGGGACATCGGCCAGGTCATAACCAAATGTCTTGACAAACGCCGGGTTAAGCAGGGTCACGCGTTGTTGGTCGTCATTTAGGGCAATGGGCACCGGGGAGGTGTCAATGATGGCGCTGAACCTGGCCTCGCTTTCCGCCAGGCGGTTTACCGCATTGACCCGGTCAGTGATGTCCAGGCCATAACCAATGTAGCCAATGAACTCACCCGCGCTGTCATAACGTGGGCAACCATCGTCTTGCAACCAGCGGTAACTGCCGTCGTGGTGGCGCAAGCGGTAGTCCATGCTGAAGCGTTCACGCCGGTCAAAAGCCTTGACGTAGGTGTCCAGGCAGTGCTGAAAATCGTCCGGGTGAACACCCTCAAGCCAACCATTGCCCACCTCTTGAGCCAGTGTGCGCCCGGTAAAAGTCAACCACACCGAGTTGAAGTCGTTGCATAACTTGTCGGTGCCTGAAGTCCAGATCAGGGCTTGCCCGGAGTCTGCCAGTGTGCGGTAGCGGTTTTCGGCTTCGCGCAAACCGGCCTCTGCGGCCTTGTCTACCTTGCTTTTTTCTGCCAACAATTCAAATTGTTGGGTCTGACGCTGTTGCTGCCAAAGCATCCACAGTGCCAGCATGATGGCGGCCACGGCTGCCATGGCGATCAGCGTCACCCAATACAGACTGCGCCACAAGGGCGCCAGCACCTCGGCTCGGTCAACCTTGGCAATGATGTGCCAGTCGGTGCCCGCAATAAGCCGATGAGCGACCAGCACGCTGACCCCACGGTAGTCCAGACCCTGCGACGTGCCGGGTTCATTGCTCAGCGTCGCAGTGGCAGCAGGCAAAGACAGGTTCGTTAGCGTCAGGCTCTGCCCGAAAACAGCACCCTGGCGATGGCGCAAATCGTTGAGATAAACAGCCGTTTCACCAACGCCGCGCACCAGCAGGCTTTCACCACTGTCGCTGGCCATGGGCCAGGTCTGGATCAGGGGGAATAAATAGTCAGCGGCCCGTATTCGCAGCAACATGGTCGCCACGGCCTGTTCGCCCTGTGGCCCCGGGACCAGCACCGGCACCGCCCATTCCTGATGAATGTCGCCATCGTCATCGCGGTAAAGTTGGCCGCGTTGTGCTTTGCGAGTGTCTAAAGCCAGCGTGACCAGATCGCGTGAAATGGGGGGCATGCCCAGGTGCACGCCTTGGCTTATCAACAGTTTGCCACTGCGGTCAAGTACCAAAAAACTCGCATACCCGTAACTTCTTGTCCAGACTGCCAAGCGGGTTTGCAAGGCCTGCCGGGTGTTCACATCAGCCTTGCCCTGACTGAGTAACTCAATTTGTTTACCCATACCTGTTGAGGCTTTCAAAAGCTGGGCATTGCCATCTCGCTCAATCAGCCATTGTTCAATTTGCGCTGCCTTGAGCAAGGCAATGGTTTGCAAGCTTTTGACAGCATCTGCCTCAATCTGGGGTGCCTGATTCTTGTAAAAAGACACACCGATCAGCGGAACAATCATGGCCAACGCCAGAAAAATCGCCCGAAGTGGCATGGTTTTTTGCACATGACCAGAAATACTGGGCATGGTGTCTTCCTCGTGCAAAGATCTTTCCTGACGCGCAAGCAACAAAAACAGCAGACCGCTGGTCACGCCCACAAACAACCAGCCTTTGAGTGAGTTGGCAAAAACCATGACCGCCGGGTCAGTGAACAACCAGCCCACCAACTGGTCTGACAGCACAATCCACAGACTCGCTGCCAAAAAATAGGCCAAAACCGGTTTCAAAATGTCGGTTGGCCCGGAATTTGGCAGTCGTGCAGTGTTGGGTGTCATAAAACCTCCATGTCAGGACTGACCCCTGTGACGTTCAACTGGCTTCGCGGTGGTGTTCGGCAATCACCACAAAGTCATCAAACCCGCCCAGAAAGGCATCAGTCATGTCGGGGTCAAAGTGTGTGCCACGACCCGCCGCAATGATGTCGCGCGCCTGGGTGTATGACATGGCGGGTTTGTAAACACGCACCGAAATCAGCGCATCAAATACATCTGCTAGCGCCATCAGTCGGGCCGATACCGGTATGGCATCACCCGAGAGGTGGTCAGGGTAACCACTGCCGTCCCATTTTTCATGGTGCCAATGGGCGATTTCTTTGGCCAGTGACAAGAATGCCAACGGTATTTCGATGTCGCTTTCAGCCTGCTCAATCGCGTCACTGCCTAATTTGGCATGGGTTTGCATGATGGCCCATTCGTTTGCGTCGAGTTTTCCAGGCTTGAGCAAGATGTGATCGGGAACACCCACCTTGCCAATGTCGTGCAAGGGCGCGGATCGGGCCAGCAAGTCAATGTAGCGGTCGTTCAAAACCGCAGCAAAACGGGCATTGGTTTGTAGTCTGCTTGCAAGCAGCTGCACATAAGCCTGAGTGCGCAACAGGTGGTTGCCGGTTTCAGGGTCACGCAACTCTGCCAGGTGCGCCAGTGCACGAATGCTGACACGCTGGGTCAGGTCGTTTTCCAGCATGCGA
>JBIJDQ010000057.1:0-8962 GCA_044344025.1 Rhodoferax sp. | reverse complement strand
GGGGAGTAGTCCAGCGTGGCGAGTTGGTGGCGGGCGGCCTCCACAATCTCGGCGCGGCCATGGCCCAGGCCACAGGTCCACAGGCCCGACAGCCCATCAAAAATCTTGCGCCCATCCACATCGGTGTAGTAACAGCCCTGCGCGCTGGCCATCATGCGTGGGTTGGCCTTGAAGTTGCGGTTGGCGGTGTAGGGCATCCAGTGCGCCTCCAGCCAGGCGGCGTCGGTTCTGGGTTGGGTCAACACTTTGGCATCAGCAGGGTTCATGGTGGCTTCTCGGTGGGTGACGGGGGTTTCTGCGGGTAGCAGCGAACTAAAGGCGCGATTGTGCTGAGGTCTGTTACTCTTATAAATGCTTAACTATCACCGCTTGGTTGCCAATCTATGCAAGTAACACCCAACCCCGTTCCCAAACGTGCCGCTTTGGGCCAATTGAGCGACATGGACATCCGCCTGCTGCGCGTGTTTAAAAGTGTGGTCGAGTGTGGTGGCATGGCCGCCGCCGAGCTGGAACTCAACATTGGCACGTCAACCGTGAGCCGCCACATCAAGGACCTGGAAACCCGCCTGGGCCTGACCCTGTGCCGCCGTGGTCGGGCCGGGTTTGCGCTGACCCCCGAGGGCCAGCAGATTTACACCGAAACGCTGCGCCTGCTGACCGGCGTGGATGCCTTTCGCAGCCGGGTCGATGAGATTCACCAGCGCATGGGCGGTGAGCTGCATGTGGCGGTGTTTGACAAAACCGCCAGCAACCCCGCAGCCCAAATTGGCCGCGCCATTGCAAGCTTTTCCAGCACCGCGCCGGATGTGGCGCTGCACCTGCACGTGGCCCCGCTCAACACCATTGAGCGCGGTGTGCTTGACGGCCAGTTCCAGGTGGGCATTATTCCCGGCCATCGCACCTCCAACACGCTGGCTTATGACGAGTTGTTTTCCGAGGCCATGTATTTGTATTGCGGCCAAAACCACCTGCTGTTTGCCGTGAACCCGGCAGAAGAGCCCACTGACTGGCAAGCCCTGCGCCGTTATGCCTTTGCCGGACTTGGTTACCACTCGCCCAACATGGAACTCACCCAGCAGGTGCATCTTGCGCGTGCCGCCACGGGTTATGACCAGGAATCGATTGCCACGCTGATTTTGTCGGGTTGCTTTTTGGGCTTTTTGCCCGACCATTACGCCGAGAGTTTTGTGCGCCGTGGCCAGATGCGGGCGGTAAAAGCCAGCGCGTTTACCTACCGCTGCAGCTTTTTCAGCATCGTGCGGGCCTCGCCACAAGCCACCCGGGTGACTCAGGCGTTTCAGGCCGCCTTGCGCCAGGTTCATACCTAGTTTTTAAGCCATTTTGTGCTGTAGTGCTTGTCTATCAAGCATTACAAGCTATATTAATCATAGCATTTGAAGGCCTGATGATGATGCTCAAATCAGCTGATGCAACGCTGCTGAACTGCGTAGAATCGGCCTCTATGCCCTGTTGGAACCTTGGGCTAACACTCCCTACAACAAGCTGGTAAGTATCCATGCGATTCGAGGCAAACGAGCAGACCCTTCCCCGGCTGCACCTGATTGGTACGCTGGGTATTGTCCTGCTACTCACTGTTGTGCTGGGTGGATTTTTCTCGTGGCGCAGTGCCCAGGAACATCACGAATCCTTGCAGCGGCTGTCGCAAGCGGTTCAGACCCAACAAAAGACCCGACTCACCACCGAACTGCAATCTGTCGCCAGCTTTCTGGAATTCACCCGCAGCCGCACCGAAGAACTGTTGCGCAAAAGCCTGCGGGAGCAAGTCGACACCGCGCTGCAAGTGGCACAGGCCATCTACACCCAGGAATCACCCAAAAGAAGCCCCAATGAAGTCAAGCGCCTGATTACCGAGGCCTTGCGACAGGCCCGTTTTTACGATGGCCGGGGCTACTACTTCATTGACGACATGCAGGGCCAGTTCATCCTGCTGCCCACAGCCCCCCAGCTTGAGGGCAAAACCAACCTGGACAACCGCGACGACCACGGCCACTTCATCATGCGCGGCCTGATTGACGCAGCCCGCAAGCCTGAAGGCCAGGGGTATTCACGCTACCGTTGGTACATGCCCGACAACCCCAAAGTGATGGCCGACAAGCTGGCTTATGTGCGTTACTTTGCGCCCTTTGACTGGCTGATAGGCACCGGAGACTACACCTACAAATGGGAAGAAAAACAAAAGCTGGAGGTCATTACCCGCCTGCGCACACTGCGCTTTGGCCAAAGCGGCAACATCGGTGTGCTTGACCACAGCGGAAACTCGTTGTTGTCACCGTCAGACCCGCAGCTCGAAGGTCAGAACTACCAAAATATGCCACGCGAGCAAAGTTTGGCCTTGAGCCAGTTGCTGGCCAAGGCACAGGCTGGTGGTGGCTTTGTGTCCTACACCTGGCCAGACCTGAGTACCGGTGCATCTCTGAAGAAAACCGCGCTGGTGCAAATGGTCGAGCCCTGGGGCTGGGTGCTGGTGGCGGCTATCCAGGACGACGAGATGCAGGCCCTGATGCGCAACGAGCTGGCCCTCAATGCGCGCGCCGACGCTGACCACTGGTACGGGTTGCTGTTGCCACTGCTGCTGTCGCTGGCCCTGGGCGTGTTGGCATCGTATGGCTTTGCCCGTTGGTCGCGCACCCTCTTTGAGCGGTACCACGACGACATTCAAGCAAAGAACCGGGCGGTGGCCGACAGCGAGGCCCTGTTTCACGCGGTGTTTGACAACGCCGCAGTGGGCATGGCCCAAGCCGCGCTGGACGGCAGCCTGTTGCTGGTCAACCAGCAGTTTTGCCGGTTTTTGGGCTACGAGCAAGCCGAGTTGCTGACACCAGGCTTTACCTTCAAACAAGTCACCCTGCCCGCTGACATTGAGGCCGACGTGCACCACCTTCAAGAGCTGCTGGCAGGCAAGGCCCGGCGCTTCAGTATGGAAAAACGCTACGTCCGCAAGGATGGCAGCGTGGTCTGGGGCTACCTGGCGGTGTATCTGCTGCGCGATGCGGACTGCGTGCCGCAGTACTTCATTGCCGCCGTGCACGACATCACCGAGCGCAAGCAGGCCGAACAAGCGCTGCAATTGGCCGCCAGCGTGTTTAGTCATGCCCGCGAGGGCATCATGATCACCGAGGTGGATGGCACCATCATCAACACCAACGAGTCGTTTACCCGCATCACCGGCTACAGCCGCCAGGAGGCGCTGGGGCAAAACCCCCGCCTGCTCAAGTCGGGGCGCCAGCCGCAGGAATACTACGAGGTGATGTGGGAGAGCATCAAGGCGCGAGGCCACTGGGTGGGCGAAATCTGGAACCGACGCAAAAGCGGCGAGGTGTTTGCCGAAATGCAGACCATCACAGCCGTGCGAAACGCGCAAGGCGAGATTTCGCATTTTGTGTCGCTGTTCTCAGACATCACCGCGCTCAAGGAACACGAACAGCAACTGGAGCGCATTGCCCACTTTGACGCCCTCACCAGCCTGCCCAACCGGGTGCTGCTGGCTGACCGGCTCAACCAGGCCATGCACAACGTGCAGCGGCGTGACCAGTTGCTGGCGGTGGTCTACCTTGACCTGGACGGGTTCAAAGCCATCAACGATGCCTTTGGTCATGATGCCGGCGACCAGTTGCTGATGGCGGTGTCGGCCCGCATGAAACTAACCCTGCGCGAAGGCGACACCCTGGCCCGCATTGGCGGTGACGAGTTTGTGGCCGTGCTGGTGGACTTGCCCCATGCCAACGCTTGCACCACGCTGCTGCGGCGGCTTTTGGCAGCCGCCCGAGAACCGCTGGTACTCAATGGCCAAACCCTGGAAGTCTCGGCCAGCCTGGGCGTGACCTTTTTCCCGCAGGCCGAGCTCATTGATGCCGAGCAACTGCAGCGCCAGGCCGACCAGGCCATGTACCAGGCCAAGCTGTCGGGCAAAAACCGCTTTCACCTGTTTGATGCTGAACAAGACCGAACGGTGCGCAGCCACCACGCCAGCCTGGAACACATCCGCCTGGCGCTGACCCGCCACGAGATGGTGCTGCATTACCAGCCCAAGGTGAACATGCGCACCGGCAAAGTGGTGGGTGCCGAGGCCCTGATCCGCTGGCAGCACCCAGAGCAAGGTTTGCTGGCCCCGGCACTTTTTTTACCGGTGATTGAAAACCACCCGCTTGCCATTGAGGTGGGTGAATGGGTGATGCACACCGCGCTGGCCCAAATGCAGGTCTGGCAAGCGCAAGGGCTGCATTTGCCAGTGAGCGTGAATGTTGGCGCGCGGCAATTGCAGCAGCGTGATTTTGTGGCACGACTGCAAGTCATCCTGGCAGAACATCCGCAAGTCAACCCCGCCATGCTGGAGCTGGAGGTGTTGGAGACCAGTGCTTTGGAAGACGTTGCGGGGGTGTCGCAAGTCATTGAGGCCTGTCGCGGACTGGGGGTGTTGTTTGCGCTGGACGACTTTGGCACAGGTTATTCGTCGCTCACCTACCTCAAACGCCTCCCAGTGGCCACGCTCAAGATCGACCAGAGTTTTGTGCATGACATGCTCGACGATCCCGATGACCTGGCGATTCTCAAGGGTGTGATTGGTCTGGCCCAGGCCTTCAAGCGCGAAGTGATCGCCGAAGGCGTTGAAACCGTGGCCCATGGCACGGCGCTGCTGGCCCTGGGCTGCGACCTGGCTCAAGGTTACGGTGTGGCCCGGCCCATGGCCGCTGAAGCTTTGCCGGCCTGGGCACACCATTGGCGGCCCGACGCAGCCTGGACCGGGTGAAAAGTCTAAATTTTAAGCATTATTGACCTGTAGTGCTTATGCATCAAGCCTTAGTAGCTACTCTAAATATAGCAAAATCCATCAAAAAAATACCGTGATAAGCACACACGATTTGCTTGACTGGGGCATTGTGGCGATCTTCGTCGCGGTGTACCTGGGCATGGTGCTGGGCGGCTTGCCACGCCTCAAACTTGACCGCTCGGGCGTGGCGCTGCTGGGCGCCATTGGGGTCATTGGCCTGGGTGTCATGAGCACCGAGCAGGCCGCCCGCGCCGTGGATTTGCCCACCGTGCTGCTGTTGTTCTCATTCATGGTGGTGTCGGCGCAAATGCGTCTGGGTGGCTTTTACACCGCTGTGGTCAGGTGGGTGGCCGGGTTGCCCTTGGGCCGCAGTACCCTGCTGGGTGCGCTGATTGGCGTGGCCGGGGCCTTGTCGGCCATTTTCTCCAACGACATCATTTGCCTGGCCATGACCCCGGTGGTGGCGCAGTTGTGCGCGCAGCGCCGCCTCAACCCGGTGCCGTTTTTGCTCGGGCTGGCGTGTGCGGCCAACATTGGCTCGGCCGCCACACTCATCGGCAACCCACAAAACATGCTGATTGGCTCGGTGTTGCAGCTGCCGTTTGGTGCCTATGTGCGCCAGGCGCTGCCACCGGTCGCCATCAGCTTGGTGGTGCTGTGGGCCTGGCTGGTTTGGGGGCTAGGCAGGCGGGCAGACGTGGCCACAGACCCGCTGCCCACAGCCACGGATCTGCCCCAAACACCCCTGGCGCAGGACGATGCGCTGCAAGGCCCGCCGTTTGATGCCTGGCAAACCACCAAGGGGCTGCTGGTGGCGGGCGCGCTGCTGCTGGTGTTTTTGTTCACCAACTGGCCGCGCGAAGTGGCAGCGCTGGTGGGGGCCGGGGTGCTGCTGCTGAGCCGCAGGCTGCACTCGTCGCATGTGATGGGGTTTGTGGACTGGCCCCTGCTGGTGCTGTTTGTCGGCCTGTTTGTGGTCAACCAGGCCTTTGCGTCCACCGGGCTGGCGGCACAGGCCGTGGCGCTGCTGGCCGCGCAAGATGTACACCTGTCTGACCCTGGGCCACTGTTTGTGGCCGGTGTGGGTTTGTCAAATCTGGTGTCCAACGTGCCCGCAGTGATGCTGTTGCTGCCGCATCTGAAGGGACAAGATGCCGCTGTGATGTTGGCGCTGGTCAGCACTTTGGCTGGCAACCTGCTGCTGGTGGGCTCCATTGCCAACTTGATCGTGGTGGACCTGGCGCAAAAAAGTGGCATCACCATAGACTGGCGCATGCACGCCCGCGTGGGCGTGCCGGTGACCCTGTTGACGTTGGGCGTGGTCTGGGGCTGGCTGCACTGGCTTTGATTTGCTCAAAAAAACCGGTGGTTGTAACATGGCGAGATCGTCTGGAACAATCCCTAAAAAAACCCATGTCCCCTACTGCCGCCCTCATCGCGCAAGCTGAAATCTTTCCGTGGAGTGACAACTTTGCCACCGGCATTGATGCCATTGACCTACAGCACCACAAGCTGGTGGACTTGCTCAACGCGCTGGCCGGGCACATGGCCTTTGGCTCCGACGAGTTGACCCTGCTACAGGTGTTTGACGAGCTGGCCAGCTATGCGGTGCACCACTTCGAGACCGAAGAAGCCATTTGGCGGCAGCACCTGGGCGACGATGCCATGGCCACGGCCCACCACCAAACCCACCTTGATTTTGTGGCCGAGGTAGGGCGTGTGCGCGGCATTGCCGGGGCCTTGAGCGACGATGAAACGATCGAGCAAATTGTCTCGTTCCTGACGCACTGGCTGGCGTTTCATATTCTGGAGGACGACACCCACCTGGCCCGCATTGTGCTGGCGGTGCAAAACGGCAAGCCCCTGACAGAGGCCAAGGCATTCGCAACCCAGCAAATGAGCGGGGCAGCCCACATTCTGATTGAAGCCGTGCTGAAAATGTACGACAGCCTGTCCACCCGCACGCTCGCCTTGCTGCGCGAAATGGGCCAGCGCCAGCGCGCCGAGGCCAAGCTGCGCATCTCCAGCAACATCATCGAGAGTTCGGCCGATGCCATCTTCATCACCGACACCCAGGGTCTGATCATTGATGCCAACCCGGCGTTTTGCCAGCACATGCAAACAGGCCACAACGACCTGCTTGGTCAGTCCATCATCGCCCTCAAAGCCAGCCTGTTTGTGGATGCCACTGGACTGAACATCTGGGATGCCGCCACCCAAGCCGGGCATTGGGCTGGCCAGCGTCAGTGCCGCCGCCCTGACGGGGTGCTTGAGTCGGTGTGGCTCACCCTGTCGACCGTCAAGGACGAGGTGCACCACACCGTGCATTACGTGGGCATGTTGTCGTCCATTTCGCAGCTGGTGCAGCAACACCAAGCCCTGGAAACAGCCGCCAACCACGACCTGCTCACCGGGCTGCCCAACCGCCGCTTGCTGGACGACCGCTTGGCCCAGGCCATGGAGCGCAGCAAACGCACCAACACCTTGCTGACCGTGTGTTACCTTGACCTGGACCATTTCAAACCCATCAATGACACCCTGGGGCATGACGCGGGCGACGTGGTGCTGCGGGTGATCGCCCAACGCATGGCGCAAGCACTGCGCGGTGCCGACACCGTGGCCCGTGTGGGCGGTGATGAGTTTGTGCTGCTGCTGTGCGACCTGGCCCACGCCCAAGAGGCCACCCAGTTGCTGGCACGCCTGTTGCAAGATGTGTCACAACCCATTGAGGTGGGCACCCACCTGCTTCAGGTGGGTGCCAGCATGGGGGCCACGCTGTACCCGATGGACACCGGCACGGCACAAGAGTTGCTCAAACATGCCGACCTCGCGCTGTACCAGGCCAAGGCCTGTGGCAAGGGCTGTTACCGCTTTTTTGCAGCCGCCTGACCGCCGCGCAGCCTGGTGCGTCAACCCATTGCAAATATTTTGGCAAATTAGCCTGAAATAGTGGCAAAACCCGGCGTTCACGCCACGTTAGCGTCCTCAACCCACCCCGACATCAGCAGCGTGACGGTGGTGCCCTGACCCGGCTCACTTTGAATGCGGACACTGCCACCGTGAAGGGACATGATTTCCTTGACGATGCTCATGCCCAGGCCGGTGCCAGGCACTTTGCCTGAGGCATCTGCCCGGTAAAACCGCTCACCCACACGATGCACCTGCTCAGGGGTCATGCCAATGCCCTGGTCAATCACGCTGATGGTCACCCCCGCCTCAACCTGCTTGACGACGATGCTCACATGACCCGTGGACTGGGCAAACTTATAGGCGTTACCCAGCACATGCACAATGGCTTGGCGCAGCTTGTTTTGATCCGCCAGAATCGCCATCGGCACGCTGGGCATGCCCACTGCGGGAGGCAACTTGCCCTGGGGCAGCTTGAACTCACGTACCACGTCATCCAGCAAGCCTTGTACCTGGACGGGTTCGAACACAAAATCTTTTCCATGGCGCAAGTCAATGGCGGACAGTTCAAGCAAGTCATTCAAGATGGCAACCATGCGGTGTGACTGGTTCAACACGATGTCCAGGCACTCCTTGAAGGTGGCCTGGTCAAGCGGCAGCGCCTGCAATATCTCGGCAAACCCATAAATGCTGACCATGGGTGTGCGCAACTCGTGCGCGGCCGTGGTCAGAAACTCGGTCTTGGTTCGCTCCACTTCAAGCTCATGCGTCACGTCGTGAAAACACAAAATTTGCGACACCACCCCACCCTGGCCAGTACGCCTGCACACCTCAACCACACGTTGGCCCGCCACGGCAAGCACAATTCGCGCGCCCTGCCCGTTTTTGCCCTCCAGTAACAACTGGCGCAATGCGTCCAGAGTCTGAGCCCGGGTTTCGGCAGTACTGCGCTGCGCCAACACGTCGACAAATACCAACGTACTCAGGCCATGAATCTGCTGCTGGCTCATGCCCGTCATGCCAGTGAACGCCGGGCTGGCAAAGTTCACACAGCCCAAGCCATCAAAAGACACAAAACCGTCCGGACTCAAGTCAAAGATGGTGGTCAGCAACTCGGTTTTCTCCTGCAACAAGGCCTTAACCTGTTTGTGCTCGGTAATGTCGTGCGAAAAACCCACGGTACCCAGAATTTGGCCATCGTCCTTGAACAGAGGTCGAACGAATACCTCGATCCATCGCCGCTCTTGCCCGTGGGTGTGCACATCG
>JBIJDQ010000056.1:0-8982 GCA_044344025.1 Rhodoferax sp. | reverse complement strand
TTGCGCGGCCGACGGTCGGTACGCGTCCAGCACACGCAGGCGCAAGCCCTGCGCAGAGGCCAATTCAGCGGCCTGTACCAGGGCGGCAAGTGCATCCTGATGCAGCAAGGCTGAGGCATGGTGGTAGATCTGTTTCTGGGTGAAGTTTTCCGGCGTGGCGTAGCGCAGGTCAATGTCGATGGCAGGGTGGGCTATTTCTTTGAGTGGCATGGGGCAACATTATCGGAGGGGTCGTTTTCACCTCGGGTTAGACGCCAAGCTCGATGTGCCATCGTTGGCCACCCCTTGCCGTGACATAAAACGGCAAGGGTGCTTGAAATACAGGGGAGTGGCCGCAGTTACTTGCATCATGCTTCGGTTTTATCGAAGTTTAATGGCCGTAAATACGAATTTACGCGAAGTGATTTGAACTTTATAGTTCAAGCCGTGTCACATTCTCAGACACTGACAGGAGTAAAAGTTATGCGTTTAAGTACCAAAGGTCGTTTTGCCGTCACCGCGATGATTGATGTCGCCCTGCGCGAGAAGCTCGGGCCGGTGCCCTTGTCTGACATTGCGGCGCGGCAGCAAATTTCGCTGTCCTACCTTGAGCAAATGTTCAGTAAGCTTCGCGCCGAAGGCCTGGTTTCCAGTACGCGTGGGCCAGGTGGTGGCTACACCTTGGGGCAGCGCACCGACGCCATCACTGTGGCTGACATCATTGCCGCTGTGGAAGATCCGGCACCCAAAGTCAAGCCAGAAGAAGGCGCAGCCAGCCAGGACATGGCTCAGGACTTATGGGACTCCATGAATGCCAGGGTGCTCGACTTCATGCAATCGGTCACGTTGCGCAGTCTGGTGCTGGAGCAATTGGCCAAGGGGGTCAAGATCGAACAAAAACCAGCGCCCAACCGTGGCGTGTTCAAAAAGCCGGCGCATGCCAGCGTGCGCAGCAACGCGCCCAACTCGGTTTTCGCGCTAGGCCAGTCACTTCTGGCCAGAGGCTGATTGCCCTGTAGTGCTTTTGGCGCATGCCTTGAATGCTATATAAATAATAGTGTGAAGCCCACCGATAAGCCGGATTCTGTGCACTGAGGTTGCCCCCAGTGTGACTGTCATTAATCTGGGCTGCTGGTCACCCAACAGCTCGGTGCTACCTACCCGCACACTCCGGGGGCCCCGTCAACGTGTGCCTACTTGGTATTGCTGCGCGTAGAGATTGCCCGTTTCACCCGCAACAGGTTGCCCCGCTGCGACTCGTCTCTGTTGCTCTTATCCTCACCTTATACCCCTGGCTCTCGCCAGGGGCTTTCAGTGGACAGCCGTTAGCTGCTACGCTGCCCTATGCAGTCCGGACGTTCCTCCAGTGCTTGGTTTCCCAAATTGCACCAGCGACAGTCTGGCGGGCTTCACCGCGCCATTATCGGGCAATAGGCCGGTTGTCGCACTCAAGGTCTATCGATATGCCTGAAACGATTGAACAACTGGTTCAAAATACCTTATCAAACACCTCAAGGAGCCACCGTGAAAGCCGACAACATTCTGCAAACCATTGGCCGCACACCGCATGTGCGCATCAACCGCTTGTTTGGCCCCGGCCACAACGTGTGGATCAAATCTGAGCGCAGCAACCCAGGTGGCTCCATCAAGGACCGCATTGCCTTGGCCATGGTTGAAGCGGCTGAAAAGTCGGGCGACTTGCAGCCTGGAGCCACCATCATTGAGCCCACCTCGGGCAACACTGGCGTGGGCCTGGCGCTGGTGGCTGCCGTCAAGGGGTACAAGTTGATATTGGTAATGCCTGACAGCATGAGCATTGAGCGCCGCCGCCTGATGCTGGCCTATGGCGCGAGTTTTGACTTGACCCCGCGTGAGAAGGGCATGAAGGGTGCCATTGCCCGTGCTTACGAGTTGTCTCTGACGGTGCCGGGCTCCTGGATTCCGCAGCAATTTGACAACCCGGTCAATGTGCAGGCGCATGTGCGCACCACCGCGCAAGAAATTCTGGCTGATTTCCCTGATGGGATCGATGTGTTGATCACGGGCGTGGGCACAGGTGGACACCTCAGCGGTGTGGCGCAAGTGCTCAAGGCCAAGTGGCCAAACCTCAAGGTGTTTGCGGTGGAGCCATCGGCTTCGCCAGTGATTTCGGGTGGATCACCAGCGCCGCACCCCATTCAGGGTATTGGTGCCGGGTTTATTCCGAAAAACCTGCATGTTGACTTGCTTGACGGGGTGATCCAAGTCGATGCCGAACCGGCACGTGAATACGCCCGCCGCAGTGCCACCGAAGAAGGCATGTTGGTAGGCATTTCCAGCGGTGCCACGCTGGCCGCCATTGCTCAAAAACTGCCGGAATTGCCCGCCGGGGTCACGGTGCTGGGCTTCAACTACGACACCGGTGAACGTTACCTGTCGGTCGAAGGCTTTCTGCCAAGCTGAAGGTGGATGCCCGTAAATGCGGGCGCGTGGCAGGCATCACCAGGCCTTTTTGGGTGTTTTCTCTTTGCATTTTTGGGGTGTCTGGGGCTGATGCTCTGCATTTTGGTGCCGCTGCGGGGGACGATGTAGCTGCGTTTTGGTGCTGCACGGCCTGGCGACTGGGTCAGGCGCATGCGGTTTTGGAGGGTAATTACGCGCGGGGCGAGGCGTGGGTCTGCATCGTCCCGGGGACGCGCGCCTTACCCTCCAAAGCCCGGTCGCCTGACCCAATCACCATGCCTTACGGTGCTTGGACTCGGCAGAAATTTCCGAGAATTCAAACTGCAAACTGCAAACTGCAAACTGCAAACTGCAAACTGCAGCCAAAGTGTGCCCTCATAGACCTCCCGAGCGCCAACGGTCTCAGGTGTGGTGATTGGGTCAGGCGACCGGGCTTTGGGGTGGAAGGCGCGCGACAACAGGCTCTACGTGGGCTGTGCCTCTCACCCCCGCGCGTGATTCCGCTCCAAAACCGCATGCGCCTGACCCAGTCACCGCGCCGTGCGAGTGCTGTGCTGTGCAGTGCAGTGCAGTGCAGTGCAGTGCAGTGCAGTGCAGTGCAGTGCAGTCCCGTGCGCCGTACATTGCATTGCGCCGAAGCTGTTTCGTCAACGCCTCAAGATTTGCTCACACACCACTTTGAATCGCACTCGGCAGGGTGTGTGTCGGCAGCGTGCGACTTATCATTGCCCCCTGCTTGATCACCACGAGCCCACCATGATTCGCCTGACTGAACTCAAACTACCCCTTTCTGCCTTGCCCGTCGAGGCCCGCCGTGCGGCCGATGCACCCACTGAAACCGAGGCTGACCGTGCGCCGCTGGCGCACCCCATTGACGCCTTGACGCGCCTGTGCGCGCAGGCCCTGGGTATAGAAGTGTCTGCCATTGCCGACCTGCAGATCTTCAAACGCAGCTTTGATGCGCGAAAAGCGCAATTGCTGGCGGTTTTCATTGCAGACATCAGGCTTTGCGACCCGGCACTGGAAACCCGGTTGCTGGCCCAGTTCAAGGACCATGCGCACATTCATCCCACGCCAGACATGGCTTACTGCGCGGTGGCGCAAGCGCCGCAAAACCTGGCCCTGCGCCCGGTGGTGGTGGGTTTTGGCCCCTGCGGCATTTTTGCGGCGCTGATTTTGGCGCACATGGGCTTCAAGCCCATCGTGCTGGAGCGTGGAAAAAAAGTGCGGGAGCGCACCCAGGACACCTGGGGCCTGTGGCGCAAACATGTGCTCAACCCCGAGAGCAATGTGCAGTTTGGCGAGGGTGGTGCCGGCACTTTTTCAGACGGCAAGTTGTGGAGCCAAATCAAGGACCCGCGCCACCTGGGGCGCAAGGTGATGGAAGAATTTGTCAAGGCCGGTGCGCCGCCCGAGATTCTGGTCGAAGCCCACCCGCACATTGGCACCTTCAAGTTGGTCAAGGTGGTTGAGAACCTGCGCGCGCAAATCATTGCGTTGGGTGGCGAAATTCGCTTTGAGCAACGTGTGACCGATGTGCAGGTGGCGTGTGATGCCAAAGGGCGGCAGGTGCGTGGCCTGACCGTGTTGGACCAAGCCACCGGGCAAAGCTACGACCTGCGGGCCGACCAGGTGGTGATGGCGCTGGGCCACAGCTCGCGCGACACCTTTGCCATGTTGCATGAGCGAGGCGTGACCATTGAGGCCAAACCTTTTTCTGTGGGTTTTCGCATTGAACACCCTCAAAGTGTGATTGACCGGGCGCGCTGGGGCCGTCATGCGGGTCACCCCAGCTTGGGCGCGGCCGACTACAAACTGGTCTACCACGCCACCAATGGCCGGGCGGTGTACAGCTTTTGCATGTGCCCAGGTGGCACGGTGGTGGCTGCCACCTCGGAGCCGGGCCGGGTGGTGACTAACGGCATGAGCCAATATTCACGCAACGAGCGCAATGCCAACGCCGGTTTGGTGGTGGGCATCGAGCCTGCCGACTTTGCGCAGGATGAAACGGCATTTATTGAAGCTTTTGGGGCTGTAGTGGGCACCAGATATGCACAAGAAGCTATCAAATTGGTAGCGTCTGACGGCCGGGTCGTGCACCCCCTGGCGGGGATCAATTTGCAGCGTCAGCTTGAATCAAATGCCTTTGTGTTGGGCGGGCGCAATTACGAGGCTCCCGGGCAATTGGTGGGTGAGTTTGTTCGGGGCGAGGCATCCACCACGTTTGGCTCGGTACTGCCCTCGTACAAGCCGGGGGTGAAATTGGGCGATCTGCAACATGCGCTACCTGATTACGCGATTGCTGCCTTGCGTGAGGCGCTGCCTGCCTTTGGTCAAAAGATCAAGGGTTTTGACATGCCGGATGCGGTGCTGACCGGGGTTGAAACCCGTACCTCGTCACCCTTGCGCATGCCGCGTGGGGACGATTTGCAAAGCACTAATACGGCAGGGCTCTACCCGGCGGGCGAGGGGGCGGGCTATGCCGGCGGCATTTTGTCGGCCGGGGTGGATGGCATTAAAGTGGCCGAAGCCCTGGCCTTGGCGCATGGGTGTTGACCGTCAACAGGCCCCAGGCCAACTACACTCACGCTGAAATCAGCCCCACAAGAAGCACGCAAATTTATTGTCAGGTTTTGACCCCCAATCGTTGAGATTTTTATGGAAATTTATGTTGTTGTGACCTTGCTCGCTGTCGGTGTGCACGTGCTCAAGTCGCGCGAGCAGGCACAGCGCATTGCCTTGCTGGGTGCCTATTTGGCCAAGTTCCAGATCGAAAAGCTGATGCAGGACGTGCTCGACGGTTACCAACGGGCATTGGGTGAGGCCGACGAGGGCCGTCAGGCCCAGGTATGGTGCTACCTGGAGCAAGCCGAACAGTTGTTGGGAGAGCAATTCAGCCGGTTTGTGCTAGAGTTTGCCAAAGTGGCTGAGATTGCGGCGCGTGGTAGTCGTTTTGCGCTGGCCCTGCCTTTTGTGGCGCAAGTGTTTCCAGCCAGCACCTTCGATATGCGCAAGTTGCTCAGTGTCCACGCCCAGGGCATCAGCCAGGCTGTAAATAACCAGTTGGCACAAACCCCCAAGCGCAAAGCCTTCACAGTGACGGCGGAACTGTTGCTGATGCAACACAGCTGCCACTGGTTTTGCCGCTCCAAAACAGTGGCATCGGCACGCATGCTGGCGCGGCAAAAGACCACGTATGCCGACTTGCTGGCCGGGGTGGCCCCTGCAACCCAGCGGGCGTATGCCCGCGTGATGGGTGCTTGATGGAAACCAAGTGGCTTGAGGACTTCGTCAGTCTGGCCGAAACCCGTAGCTTCAGCCGCTCCGCGCAAATGCGGCATGTGACGCAGCCTGCGTTTTCCCGGCGCATTCAGTCACTGGAAGCCTGGGCGGGCTCTGACTTGGTCGACCGCAGCAGTTACCCCACCCGACTAACACCCGCGGGCGAAACCCTTTACGCTCAGGCGCTGGAGGTCTTGCAAGCCCTGCAAACCACCCGGGCCATGCTGCGTGGGCATACCACGGCCGGGCAGGATGTGATTGAGTTTGCCGTGCCTCACACCTTGGCGTTTACCTTTTTCCCGGCCTGGGTGTCGGCGCTGCGCGAGACCTTTGGCCCCATCAAAAGCCGTCTGATTGCACTGAATGTGCATGACGCGGTAATGCGTCTGGTGGAAGGCAGTTGCGACCTGTTGGTTGCCTACCACCACCCGTCTTTGCCTTACCAACTCGATGCCGACCGCTATGAAATGGTGACTTTGGGCGAAGAAGTCGTCGCCCCCTACGCCAAGCCTGATGAACACGGCAACCCGCTGTTTGAGTTGCCAGGCAAAGTCGGGCGCCCCCTGCCTTACCTGGGCTATGCCCAAGGTGCCTATTTGGGGCAGATGGTCGAGCTGATCCTTAAACGCTCAAGCGCCCCGATTCACTTTGACCGGGTGTACGAAACCGACATGGCCGAAGGCCTGAAAGCTATGGCGCTGGAGGGCCACGGTGTGGCCTTTTTGCCCATGAGTGCGGTCAGAAAAGACCTGCGCGCCAACAAACTGGTGTGCGCTGCACCGCCTGAACTCAAAGACTTGTCCATCACCATGGAGGTGCGGGCCTACCGCGAGCGGCCCAGCCACCGTGAGGGTTCCAAGTCGGGTGCCTCAACCGGGCGTTGGGCAACCGGTGCCCCCAAACGCAATGCCCAAGCACTGTGGGACTACCTGCTGGCACACGGCGGCACTTTTTAGCCGGTGCTCACGCGCCACCGGGTGTGGCTACCGGATGCGTGAACTTTTGGGGACAATACCTGCCATGACGCACACCATAACAAACACCCTGACCCTGACCCGCCCTGACGATTGGCACCTGCACGTGCGCGATGGCGACGCGCTCCACACCGTGGTGCCCCACACTGCCGCACAGTTTGGCCGCGCCATCATCATGCCCAATTTGCGCCTGCCGGTGACCACCGCCGCTTTGGCCCTGGCCTACAAAGCCCGCATTCTGGCGGCGGTGCCGCAAGGCGTGGACTTTGAGCCGCTGATGACGCTTTACCTCACCGACAACCTGCCCGCAGATGAAATCGCCCGGGCCAAAGACGCTGGTGTGATGGCCCTCAAACTCTATCCCGCCGGGGCCACCACCAACAGCGATGCCGGCGTGACAGATGTGCGCAAGACCTACCCCACGCTGGAGGCGATGCAGCGCGCAGGTTTGCCCCTGCTGGTGCATGGCGAAGTGACCTCGCCAGACATTGACCTGTTTGACCGTGAAGCGGTGTTCATCGACACCCAGCTGATCCCTTTGCGCCATGATTTCCCTGAACTGAAAATTGTGTTTGAGCACATCACCACCCGGGAAGCCGCGCAGTATGTGCAGGCCTCAGATAAGTTCACCGCAGCCACCTTGACGGCACACCACCTGCTGTACAACCGCAACGCGATTTTTACCGGCGGCATTCGCCCGCATTACTACTGCCTGCCGGTGTTGAAGCGCGAAACCCATCGCCAGGCGCTGGTGCAAGCGGCCACCAGCGGCAGTGCCAAATTTTTTCTGGGCACCGACAGTGCGCCGCATGCGGTGCACCTCAAGGAGCATGCCAGCGGCTGTGCCGGGTGTTACACCGCACATGCGGCCATGGAGCTGTATGCGCAGGCCTTTGACTCGGCGGGGGCGTTGGACAAATTGGAAGCCTTCGCCAGTTTTAACGGTGCAGATTTTTACGGCTTGCCACGCAATACCGGCAGCATCACCCTCACGCGTGAGACCTGGACACCGCCTGAGAGTTTTGCCTTTGGCCAAGCACAGCTCAAGCCGCTGGGGTCGGGCGAGTCGCTGCCTTGGCGCATGGTGGCCTGATGCAGTCTGTGCCATCCGACTGGCCGACTACCCCAAGGAGTTGACATGAACGTGTTTTTGATCGATGCCGACAACCTGAACTCCGGTGCCTGGGTGGACGAGGCCTTTTCTGTGGTGCTGGAAACGGAGGGCCCTCTGCCGGTGCGCCGGGCCTATGGCAGCGCTGACAACCTGAAGGCGCTGGCGGACAGCTTGCGCGCCTGGGCGGTGCGGCCATTTGCCAACCTGGCCTTGACCAAAAACACCACCGACATGGCCTTGGCGGTGGATGCAATGGAGCTGGCCTTGCAAACCCCGGCACCGAAACTGGTGGTGATTGGTTCGGGTGATGCCGACTTTTTGCCGCTTGTGGTGCGACTGCGTGAGCGCGGCATTCGCATGGTGTGTGTGTCAGAGCGAAGCAAAATGGCACGCGAAGCCATCCCCGCCTATGACCGGGTGATTCTGGTCGGACAGGAGCCGCCTGGTCAGCAAGCCAGTACCCAGGCTGTTACCCAAGCCAATAACCAAGGCACTAACCAGGCTGGTGCCACAGCCCCTGCGCGCAAGACGGCCAGAAAAACAGCGGCCAAACAAGCCCGACCTCACCCGCTGCCCGCAGACCTGGTCTTGGCTGCGTTAGCGCCAGCCAAGAAAGCTGCCACTAAAAAAATAGCTCGGCAAAAATCCGCAAGTGAGCCCAAGACCGCAGAATTGTTTGCTACCGACTCGGTCACGTTGGACGCGACCGAGCCGGTGGTCAGCGAAGGCAGCAGCAGCCAGATGCCAACGCTGGATGTGGCGGCCATTTTGCAGGCGGTGCCCAGCTTGCTGACCGGGCAAGCCCAACCCCTGGCGATGGTGGCCAAGGCGCTGCTGGACGCCAAACTGCGTGGCAAAAACACGACCGCCACCAAGTTGCTGAAAAAGTTTCCCCAGTGTTTTGTCTTGTTGCCACCGGAAAAGCCAAGAACGGTGACTTACACACCGCTGCTCGGTGGGTCATGACATCCGCGGGCACTCTTAAGCCCAAGCCTGCTGGCCACGACCACGGCGCTGGCTCTGCGATGCTTGCCGAGATTGACTGGCGTGCGCCGTGGTTGCACCCCTGGCGCGCGGTGGGCGAGGCCGCCGCGCAGCGGGTGAATGCCGGTGAGCCCCAGCCAGATGCCCTTAATGCCCTCGCGACAACGGTTTGGCCGACTGCACTGCAACTGCCGATGCGCTTTGTTC